>JAEURX010000018.1 GCA_016788885.1 Nitrospira sp.
GTGTTGTCGGTACGCGATCTGTTGCAACCGGTTGCGATAGACGAGTTCTAATCCGCATGCGGCAGGCACTCACATTGACGTTACGCCTGACCAACAGCCCGGCGTGCCAGTATTTAACACACCCGTAACATACCAGTGATGCGCCAGCAATCATTGCTTCGTAGGATGTTTCACGTGACAGACGAGATCACTACTCTAGCGGAGGAGAGAACATGTTGAGTCAGGGACAGAGGCAAGGATGGGGGCGGCGGACAGTCCTGATGGGTCTGATGGGGATCATGGCGACGACCGGTTCCTTGGCCGTGGGTCCGATGCAGGCAGCTCAGGCCGAGAACGCCGGGCCGACGGCGAGTCTGGCGTTTGAAGAAGGATTGGTGCAATACAATCCGCAGACACAGGTCGCAGGAAGCCTTCGCGTTCAAGGCTCCGATACCATGTCCCTCCTCATGAGTCGGCTCGCGGGTGAGTTTCAACGCCGTCAGCCGAATGTCTCGATCAATGTGAGCGGGGGCGGATCGACCAAGGCGGTGAATGAGTTTATTCAGCCGCCCGCTAAATTGAGCGGGAAGATTGCGCTCAAGGAAGAACGCCCGACCTATGTGTCCCTGGTGGCCTCCTCACGTGAGTTGCTTGATGCCGAGGTCAAACAATTTGTCGCCCAGCATGGATATGAACCGACCGGCATTCCTGTGGCCGTCGATGCCGTGGCGCTGTATGTTCATCGTGACAATCCCATCCAGGGCCTTACGCTCGATCAGGTTGATGCCATGTTTTCAACCACGCATAATCGTGGACTCAAAGCCAACCTGTCTCAGTGGGGCGCGCTGGGTCTTCAAGACGGGTGGGAGAAGGCTCCCGTCAGGTTGTATGGCCGGGATCGGCGATCCGGGACGCGCGCTTTCTTTCAGGAACATTGCCTGGCGGGCGGTGAGTTCGCGCCGACGCTTCGCGAGGAGCCGGGCGCGGCATCGGTCATTCTGGATCTGACGCGTGATCAATTGGGTATCGGCTACAGTGGATTGGGGCTGGAAACCTCCAGTGTGCGGATTGTTCCGCTCGCGGAGAATCAAGGGATGCCCTTTGTCGCTCCCACGGCCGCAACCGTATCCGACCAAACGTACCCTCTTCGCCGGATGCTGTATCTGTATATCGATAAGTCCCCGAAGGCGCCTCTTGCCCCTGCCGTGCAGGAATTTCTGACTTTTGTCACGAGTCGCGAAGGTCAGGAAGCCGTGATGAAGGCGGGATTTTTCCCGCTTCCCATGAACCAGGTCAAGAAGAATTTCCTGGCCCTCGGCCTCACCGGCCAGGATGCGACGCTGACGAACTGAGCCGTATGTCACACGCCTCTGTAGCCGCAGGCTTTCGAACGGAAATTGTTTGATGCCTGCGGCCTGTTTTTGCAGCCCGCTCTCTCCATTCACGACATATCCGCCCCGATGCGTTTTGCAACGGCACGGATGACGTTTCTCCAGCAACGGAATCCATGACCTCTCGCTTGTTTACGCAGTCGCATGCCACGCGATGACACGCTCTCAATCTCTTGCAACAGGCAGGAGAAAAATCACACCCACCGATCATGGCCTTGCCCGGATTCCCGAACCAGGGCATGAGACGGGCATGAAACCATTGCCTAATCAGCAGAGCAGCACGGTATTGCACTGAGGTTCATGCAGATATCGCCTCAGGGAATGACCGTAGATCCATGAGGCCCTGGCCATTTTCCTGGCGTGACCCGAGCCCTCATGGTTCCCGATGAGAACTAAATTCCTATCACGAACAGCGAGGTGGTAGTTCCCAGTCTCAAGAGAATCAGCTATTGGGCGGTGGACTTACGGGGTGTTTTGCTTTTTGGGCGAGCGGAATCGAGGTCCTGCTGGAGCTTGAACAATTGATCCTGTAACACCTGCATCTGCTGACGTTGACTGTCCAGGCGGTTCCGGAGTTCAAGATTTGACGTGGTCAGCTCTCGTATTTGAAGGCGAAGATCATCTGCCTGATTGCCCGCGGCCCCCGTGGCCCCGCCGTTGTTCGCTCCGATACCCGGTGAACCCGCCGTAGGAATCGATATGGAAGGTGACGCTTCAGGCGAAGGAACTGCGGGCCGGTGTCGCAGCGCGATGACATCCTTCACATTGAGCGAGAGGTGTACTGTTTCGAAATGGGCCCAGCGTGGTTCTTCCGCGTCGGGCACCGTGGCTGCAGTGGCCGGTGCCGCGGCCCACAATTTCATGCCTTTCGTGTCCCGCAGATCCTTCACCTCTCCTCCGGCCGTATCGGCCGCGGTGAAGGCGGAGTGATCCGTGAGCACGACATGAAGATACCGTCCCCGCAGAAACAGTGCGCCGGCGGTGCGTTCTTCACTGTATTTCGTCTGCGACTTGGGTAAGGAGAAAAACACGCGCTCGGTGGGCCCTGCTTGGTGAAAGGCCCGTGCGATCGGCTCGGCGATACGGCTCAACTCCGTATCCGTGAAGACAGGAACCGGGCGAGGCTGTTCCAGGATTCCGACGAGCGTTCCGCTCCAGCCGCTCACCATCAACGAACTGAGGAGCACTCGAATTTCCTCCGTCGTCATCTGCGCAGGCTGCTGATTCTCCGTCGGAGAAGACCCGCGGCTGATGGTGGGATCTGGTTGAAGTCCCACTTGGCTGTCCTGCTGGTTATAGAGCAGTGTTCCGCCGGACCACAGCGAGCAAGCGGAGGTCAGGCACATGAATAACACGAGACAGAAGCTGCCGAGCCAGTGTCTGGTGGAGCGCGGTGCATGGCTCATGGAATCGCTTCGCATGTGAACTGAATTCCCCACAATCTCTCGCCTCCCATTTGCCCGCGCCAGGCTCGATCCGCGGCGCGGCTCACCTTCGGTATTTCGCCTTCTTTCTGAACGCGTGATCCATCCGGACATTTGCGATTGATGAGCTCCATGGCGTCGCGCCGCTCGGTCGATGTCAGGATATCGACCTCATGTTGAAACGGATAGGTGACGAGGCCTCCCGTCGGGGTATCGCGAACCAGCGTTACCCCTCCTCCGCAGGCGCTGCAGGTCCAGACCAGCGCGAGTGCGGCCATGGCATCACACAGGCCATGGCGCGCCCGTACCGATCGGATTTTCTGAGAGACTGTCAGCGGGATGCGGCGCAATAGGTTTCCTCTTCAAGCGGCTGGTATCCTGCCCCAAAGTTCGGGAAATCAGCAATCTCTTTTCCCCCGGTGTTCCAAATGTGAAGACATTCGGCCGTGAGCGCCGGGAGACTGCGTTGACTGTCTTCGATGGCGACCACCGCGGCATGTTGCGTGGTGCCGATGACGATGACGCGATTCCCCGGTTGTAAATGGTTCATGGGAACTTTCCCGTTGAAATAGACCAGGAATTCTCCCCGTCCCCGTTCCGTATCAGTCGGACCATAGGCCGGGTGCTCGACGATCGGCAGCTGCGTCAGGACCATGGTCACCAGGCCGTCCCGTTGCGGAGCCTGGAGAATACGGCCACCCAGTTGCACCTTTTTTCCCGCCTTCGCGTTAGGCACCATACGCCAGGCAGTGAAGTCAAAATTCTGATCCACCCCTTCCAGTACCTGGGGCGAGAAAATGTGCTGCGGTCCGCATCCGCTGAGTACCATGCTGATCAGCACACCTACGATCGCTCTCCGGGATATCTTCATTGCATGCCTTTCTGTTTTCTAGCAGGACGTTGAAAAATTCCACCAGTCGCGTTCTCACATCGCTCGGAGGCTCAACGTACAGCCCAGAGTACGCTTCGCCTCTTCGCTCGCTGCGGCCTTGCTGAACGGCTTTTTTGACACCCTGCGAGCGTTTTGATGGATCTGCTAGAGACCGGTTCGGTTCGAAATTCGTTGCAACATCCGCGTTCGTCTCATTACATGAATCGTATTTGCCACTGTACCAAGAAGGCATTCTGGGCGAAAGGGTCGCCGACGCCGCGTGTCGGATCGACGACATTATTGGGCCCGTTGCCGGAATGATGGCGGAACTCGTAATTGATCTGCAGCTTCGATTGCACCTTGGGCGGGAAGTTTTCGAAATAGTAGCTCAGGCCCACGATGGTTCTGGTGTAGAGATCATTGCCGATTCTGGTATTGGGATCGAATTGTTCGTACATGATAACCGGCTCGAAGTTTTCGAGCGGCCCGTCGGTAATCAGGTACTTGGCCAGCACATACCAGGTACGTCGTTGGACTCCAGGGGCGCCGGAACCGCCGCAGATGAGTTGGACATCGCACGCGCCGTTGGCCGGCCGTCCGACCGTGGTCTGGTTCGCCCCATCATGCCCCTGCCATATTTCTCCCTGCACCATGAAGCCGGGCAGAATTTTGGAGGTATAGCGAAAATCCAAGCCGTAGCGATCGAAGGCTCCCTTGCCGCGACCGTTGATATTGGTATTGGCGTTGTTCGACTCGCCTTGAATCGTCGTGAAACTGATAAAAGACACGTCGCTCCCGAACAATCGTACGCGTGAGTAGAAGCTTTTCGGCGCGTTTGATCCCGTCGCGTTGGCCTCATAATTGTTGTTGTTCATGATACCGACGACATACTCCAGCCGGTTGAACAGTTTGCCGCGCATATCGAGAAAATAGTCGCGCTCTTGGAGAAACTCGACGGTACCCGCCGACCCGGTGCGATTGCCCACTCCGGAGCCGACCGAGGTGAGATAGGGAGAGCTGATGATGTCGCGCAATCCGCCGGATGTTTCCGTGAAGATACCGAAGGGCATTCGAAAAATACCCATGCGGAAATAATTGACGTTCGGCGCCCAGGACTGCACTGGTCTGATATCGAGGTACGCTTCACGAAAGAAGGTCGAGGAGGTCGGCACTCCGCCGGTGGCGGCACTGCCCCCGGTCGGCGTGTTGTTCAGGAGATTGATGCTTTGAAACTCCATCAAGGTGTGCCATCGCGGTAGGGTGTCGCTGATACGACCCCAAAACAGAATTTCCGACCGCCGGATGGACAAGTTGTCCTGACTTCGCCCTTCCGCCACATGCGCATCCTGGTGGGTGTATAACCACTGGAGCGCGTTGAGTCCGAAATTCACCTTATCCCTGAGAATCGGCAGTAACTCTGCCTTTGACTTCCATTCGTCCAGGCTATCGATCCGCTTGTCGCGCTCCCCGCCCTTATATTCCTGCTCGGCCCGAATCTGAATCCATTCCTCCTTGGTGATCGTGCCTTTCTGCATCAGCAGATCTTCGATGGATGTGCCGCCGAGAGGCATCTCCGGGGCTGCCGGCGGAGTGCCGGTTCCACTCGGAGCCGGCCCCGTCGACTGGGCGACCACAGTAGGAGACGGCGGAGCCATGGGGCCGAACCGCGGTGAGTCATCGGCCCAGGACGCGGTCAGGCAGAGAGTGCATGCCGCGGTCCCGACGAGGCCGCTGATGGATGCAACCAACGGGGGTATTTCCATTACGAACATCCTCCTTCTGTCTGTTGATTTCCGAAACGCGGGCCGGATCGTAATCCGTCGGCATCACACCCGCGTTCATGCTTTGTTACCGATGTGTAAAACCATGTCGTTGATTCTGCGACAGGGTAGTTTGTTCCTTCCAGACGACTCATTGCGCTGTTCAGCCTGCGGAAAGTTTGTAGCCAACGCCTCTGACCGTGAGAATCCATTGCGGGACCGAGGGCTTGTGTTCCACTTTGTGGCGAAGGGCGTGAATATGCACGTCCAAGGCATGTTCTTCGAGCGCGTAGTCTTCTCCCCAGACATGGTTGAGCAACTCTTGACGCGTCAAGACGCGCCCCGGGTTTTGCAACAGGACACGGAGAATCTGAAATTCCTTCGGCGTGAGCTCAATCGATTTTCCTCCGACTCTGACCTCGTGCCGATCGAGATTCATGGCCAGCGCATGAACTCGAAACTCTCTCAGCGGCGCGGATTGCAGTTCCTGCCGCCGGAGCAATGCCTTGATAATGGCCAGCCATTCACGGTGGCGGTATGAATCGATCACGATATCGAATCCTGCAGCCAGGTCCTCAAGGGTCTCTTCTTCCGTGCTCGCTTCTCCCTGTGGTTGAAGCGCGATGATAGGCATGTGCCCAAACGCGTGGTGCTGCCGCAGGGCACGAATGACTTTGTGTCGCCGGTCGATCAACGCCAGTTTGAACGAGGCTCGAGGGGCGAGGGAGAGGGCGTCCTCAGCCGTCGGCGCAACCGACACCTGATAGCCGTTCGTCCGCAACAGTTGGAGGACGACCGTGGCAAAGTCTTCGTCCCGGGTCAGAAATAGTAGCGCGATTCCCTGATGACGCCTGGATTCCGCCGTCGGTTGCATGGCCTGATACTACCGGCAGAGGGTTGCATGGCTGTATCCCGATTGTTACGGCTGTGTAAATACCGCTATGTACTGTACGTAGTGGTCGGATCGCCGGCTGTCTCGGAAAACGTAACCCTGTTGTAATGCGGTTGTGAAGGCCATGGAACAATGGGGAGGTAGACTCTCGCTGAAGGTTGTGGTCCACGGGATCCGGAAAGGACCCTCCGGGCAAGCTGCTCAGCCATGACCCCTATCATCACAAGGAGGCGTACGCAGGGTATGACGTTCACCAATTTTCAGGTTCGAGTGCCACGTGTCGCAGACGTCGCGAATCGCATCATTGAAACGGATCTCACCGACCTCTGGATCAAAGGGATCAAAGGGGTACTGAGTCTCCTGATTCTGACGATCCTCATTGCCCTGACGGGAGGCGTCATCAAGACGTTTCTGGATATCCAATTGCTCCTGCATGCGGCGGTTGAAGTTGGGCTTCGGCAAATCATTGTGGATACGCTGATCCTTCTTGCGGTGGTCGAGGTCTTCAAGACGACGTTGACCTATTTCTCGGAAGGTCGCGTGAAGGTCACGTTTATCGTCGATACCATTCTGGTCGTCATGCTGACAGAAATCATCTCCCTCTGGTTCAAGGAAGCCGATCAAGCCAAGCTCCTATCGTTGGGCGCCATTGTGCTGGCATTGGGAGCGGTGCGCGTCGTTGCCGTACGCTGTTCACCCGCACAGGGAGAAGCCGGCGGCAAATGCGGAGGCTCTTGCCGGGAGGGAATCTAAGCCCGTGCCGACGACAAGGCAAATTTACACGATCGTAATGAATGGCTGACGTCGCGAACATACGCGCGTTCCAAGATGAGGATCATACGATGCGGCCGCCATTCTGTGATAAGGCCGATTGATTTCCGGAGCGTAGGGACATTCCAACGAGGAGGATCCATGATGGTTCATCACGTGGGTTTGCTCAGCAGTGAATTCAGGATTCTTGAGTTAGTGCATATGAGGAAATCACTTACCTTGGAGCAGGTGGTCACCCTGCTTCCTGAGTTGAGCTGGAATCAGGTATTCAAGACGATTGATGAGCTGAGCCGGCGGGGAAAAATCATCCTGCTGCGACGAGGCTTTGATTACGAAATTGAACGGGTGTCTCCCAAGCAGCCTGCCGCCTCGTGCATAGGATGGTGACCTGATCGGAGTGTTTCCACCTGTGTGGAATCGACAGCCGTTAGCGGCCTGATTTCAATCGATAGCGAAATCCCGGCAGCACCTCGATGGACCCCGCCCCATTATTTTCAAGTTTTCGACGCAGGCTGCGGACGTCGCAATCCAACTCCCGGAGCATCACTTCCGACCCCTCCCCGCCAGGAATGCCTATCAATTCTTCCGCACCCAACAATGTGTTCTCGCGACCGAGCAGGACGTCGAGCAGGAGCGCCTCTTTTCGTGACACAGTGACTTCTCGTTTTCCAATCAGGATGACAAAGTAAGGCCCCTGCATTCTGATGGCCGCGTTCAGAACGGGACCTGCTTCCACGGTTGAGGGATCGCTTCGGCGAAGGACGGCCCGTACGCGGGAGACGACCTCGCTTGAACTGAACGGCTTCTCAACATAATCGTCCGCTCCCATGTCCAGGCCGGCGATCCGTTGAGCTTCACCTCCGACCGCCGTCAACATGATGATCGGAATGTGCCGAGTAGCAGTATTGTGGCGCACCATCCGGCAAATCTCCTGACCGCTGAGTCCCGGCAACATGAGATCGAGCAGAACGAGTGCCGGCAGGCGGCCTTGAATATCCCGCCACCCGCTGGGGCCATCGGTGGACAGCGAGGTGCCAAAGCCCGCGAGGCGCAGTGCGCGATCGAGCAATGCGGCGTGGAGAGGCTCGTCTTCAACAATGTGTACGGTCGAAGTGGTCATGGCATGAAATTGTACGGAGCGACTGTTTCAGTTTCCTCAACGGTTGTTGACGCGGTTGTTAACTCGACAGGGAGAGCAGCGACCGCTGCCCAGGGAAAGCGGTATAGGAAAGTTAACATGGTGTTTACATCGGGCTGATGGCCAAGAAATGCCCGCACCCTATGTTCATCAGTGCAATCGTACGGGGCTTTTTTAAATGGGAGGAATGTCTTCTATGATCGTCTCGCGTCAGATTTGTTTGGGGCTCACGTTGACCGTGCTGGGTCCGTTTATGACGACGTGTCTGGTCAGCGCCGCGGCGGGTGATGCTCCCGCAGTCGACACGCTTACCATCGATGCCGAGATCAAGCCCTATGGGAAGGTCAGCGGCGTGTCCGGAACAATCAATAGTATCGGCTCGGATACCCTCAACAATCTCATCACCTTGTGGGCGGAAGGATTTCGGAAACAATACCCCAACGTCAAAATTCAAGTGGAGGGGAAAGGATCGAGCACGGCCCCTCCCGCGTTGATCGAAAATACGGCTCAATTGGGCCCCATGTCACGGACGATGAAGTCCAGTGAGATCGATGCGTTCGAAGCCAAGTTCGGGTACCCCCCCACCGCCTACCCCGTCGCGGTGG
This sequence comes from Nitrospira sp., assembly GCA_016788885.1. Taxonomy (NCBI): domain Bacteria; kingdom Pseudomonadati; phylum Nitrospirota; class Nitrospiria; order Nitrospirales; family Nitrospiraceae; genus Nitrospira; species Nitrospira sp. Next base: position 8,832 of record JAEURX010000018.1, read on the forward strand.
ATGCGCTGGCGCTCTTCGTCAACAAAGACAATCCGACGAAAGGGCTTACTATCGCGGAGGTCGATGCGCTGTTTTCAAAGTCGCGGCGGCAGGGGCACCCCACTGATCTGACCCGCTGGGGGCAGCTCGGTCATAGGGGCGATTGGGCCGATGCGCCGATCAGTCTCTATGGTCGGAATTCAGCATCAGGAACGTACGGTTTCTTCAAGGAGCACGCGTTGAAAAATGGCGACTTCAAGGATCAGGTGAAAGAGCAGCCGGGATCGGCCTCCGTGGTACAGGGCATCAACGAGGACCGGTACGGCATTGGATATAGCGGTATCGGCTACAGTACATCGGGAGTGAAAATGGTTCCACTGGCGGCGAAGGCGGGACAACCGTTCGTCGAACCGACTCATGCCAATACGAAGAATGGAACCTATCCGCTCTGGCGCTACTTGTACATCTACGTGAATCAGGCCCCGGGTAAACCGCTCTCCCCCATCGTGAAAGAATTTCTGGCGTACGTCTACAGCAAAGAAGGGCAATCGGATGTGCTGAGGGATGGATACTTCCCCGTCCCCGGTGCATTGGCCGAGAAGCAACTCGCCAAGATTCGATAATGAAGACAAATCCGATGAGACATGTGTTCAGGCCCTTTCATGTACGAACGTTGATCGACCGGCTCGCCCGCATGGTTATTGCAGTGGGCGGGCTGGCGACCATCGTCAGCATTCTCGGCATCTTCTTTTTTCTGTTTCGGGAGGTCACTCCGCTTTTCACGGCGCCAAGTGCGAAGTTAAGCCAACGCCTCAGTGTGCCGGCCTTGCTTCAAGATGAAGGCCCCGCGCAGGTGGCGGTGGATGAACATCGTGAGATTGCCGAGGTCTTCACCTCCGGCGCGATTCAATTTTTCGACTTGGCCTCGGGCCGACCTATGGCCTTGGACATGCCGGCTCAGTTGACCTCGACGCAGGTGACGGCCATGGCCTCGGGGGGGGGCCACAGCGCGCGCCTGGCCGTCGGTACGGCAGACGGCCACATCTTGCTGTTGAAGATCGGCACTACGACGGAGTTCTCCGAGCAGGGCGAACGGCGGAAACGGCCGCACGTTCATGCCGGCTCGCCCATTCCGGTGACGAATAGCCCGATTGTCCGCCTGGCCTATCGGTCCAACGATCAGGGCAGTGTTCTTGTGCTCGCCACGAAAGCGGGACGTCTGTTCATCGGGAGAATCGACGCTGATGATGCCGCGGGAACCGAACTGAAGATCACGGAGCTGCCTCAACCGGCTGGTGCCGTCACGTCTCTCGCGCTGGACGCATCGCTGGAACACGTGTACATCGGCACTTCCGACGGGCATGTCGTTCATGTCGGAATTTCAGAGACGCAGCCGCCGGAGGTGAACGCGTCCTATGTGGCGGCCTCATCCGATACGGCGATCACCATGCTGGGATTTCTCAGCGGTGATCGGAGTCTGGTGGTCATGGCGGCTGACGGGGCCGTGTCCACGTGGGGGTTGGTTCGACGCGCCGACGTGCCATCCGGCTGGATCCTCACTCAGATGCATACGTTCCGCTCCCACTCCGCGCCGGTGACGTCGTTTGCTCCGTCGCAACGGGTCAAAGGTTTTGTCACCGGAGATGCGAAGGGCAATGTCTTCCTGCATCATGCCACCTCTTCTCAAACCTTGTTGAGGCTCGCCATTGGAGAGTTTCCGATTCGTGCGGTGGCATTTGCGCCGAAAGGCGACGCCGTGATCGCTCTGGATGGAGCCGGGCAACTGTCGGTCTACCAGGTCCAGAATCCGTATCCTGAGGTCACATTGGACACACTCTTCGGCAAAGTCTGGTACGAGGGGTATGATCAGCCCGCGTATGTCTGGCAATCATCTTCCGGATCGGATGATGTGGAGCCGAAACTGGGCCTCCTTCCGTTGGCGTTTGGAACGCTGAAAGGAACGATCTATGCCTTGTTCCTGGCCGTGCCTATCGCGATTTTCTCCGCGATCTGCACCTCGCAGTTCATGCATCACGATCTTCGCGCTAAAGTTAAACCGATAATTGAAGTCATGGCCGCCCTGCCGACCGTGGTGCTCGGCTTTTTAGCGGGGCTCTGGCTGGCTCCGCTTCTGGAGCGTATGCTTCCCGCCCTGGCCGGCATGGCGCTGGTCTTGCCGATGTTGGTCATCGTGGCCTCCTTCGCCTGGCATCTCTGTCCCCTATCCATCACACGGCATTTTTCTGCGGGCAACGAAGCGCTGATGTTGATGCCCATTCTGGCTCTCGGGATCGGCGGTTGCCTCTGGGCGCATTCCTTGTTCGAGGTCTGGTGGTTCGACGGCAACATCAAGGCCTGGCTTTCGAATCGGCTCGGCATCCAATATGACCAGCGCAATGCCTTGGTCGTCGGCATTGTGATGGGATTTGCCATCGTACCGGTGATCTACAGTATTGCCGAAGAGGCGCTTTTCAACGTGCCGAAATCCCACATCGCCGGCTCGCTGGCGCTGGGTGCCACGCGCTGGCAAACCGTGCTGCATCTGGTCTTGTTATCTGCCAGCCCCGGAATCTTTTCTGCCGTCATGATCGGCTTCGGCCGCGCCATCGGAGAAACCATGATCGTCCTGATGGCCACCGGAAACACCCCGATTCTGGATTGGAATTGGGCCAACGGGTTCCGGACCTTGTCGGCCAACATCGCCGTCGAAATTCCAGAGGCGCCGCACGGCGGAAGTCTGTACCGGGTGCTGTTCCTGGCGGCTCTGCTCCTGTTCGTGATCACGTTCGTCATCAATTCGCTGGCGGAACTCATCCGCCAGCGGCTCCGGGATAAATATAGCCATGGGTAAACCATCCACGCGCATGAACAGTTTTTGGCGAGGCGGAGAACTCTTCGTCTGGATGACGGCGTCCGGTGTGGCGATCAGTTTACTGATGGTGGCGGGAATGCTGGTCCTGATCATCGTCAACGGCTTGGGGCAGTTCTGGCCGCGCGCCTTGCAACAGGTCACGCTGAAGACACAGGGGACGGTGATCGGGCAACTCGTCGGCGAAGAGCTGATTCCCCATTCGGTTACAACCGAGTGGCAATCGGGCCAACGCCGCTTTCGCTATCGCGTGGGCAATCGGGATCAATTCGGTTCCGAATATCGGTGGGTCAATGAAACCGAGATCGCGTCGATCTCGGCTCCCGACGACCTCACGTTCGTCGAGCGCCGGGAATGGGGTCCTGCCTATGGACGTGTCAGCCTGCCTGCTGAAGGGGGTGCCGCAACGATCCGTGGCGAAGGCTGGGCTACCATTGTCAGACTGGTGGATCGGGCCAACCGGCTGCGCCAGCGAATCGAACACCTCGAGCGTGAGGAGATCGGATCCATCAACTATCGTATCGAAAAGGCCAGGCTCGCACGTCAGGCTCTGGTGCTGAAAGGCGGGTCTGATCTGTCCGCTGCAGAAGCAGACCGCAGTCTCGTCGATCAGATCGCCGCGCTTGAGCGCGAATACCTCTCCAAGACCGAAGCGCTGGAGCGCTTACATGCAGAAGCCGGCCAGGATGTGCTGTTCCTCACTCTTTCCACCGGTCGATCGGTGCGTCTCTCGCTCGACCAGGTCCTGGCCGTCAGTCGGCCCAATGCGATGAGTTGGTTCGAAAAGACTCTGACCTATGTTCGGAACCTGTGGCTCTTCATCTCCGGTGAACCTCGTGAGGCCAATACGGAAGGTGGGATTTTCCCTGCCATCTTCGGCACGGTGCTGATGGTGTTCTTGATGACCTTGGCGGCCATGCCCTTCGGGGTCATGGCGGCGGTGTATTTGCGGGAGTATGCGAAACAAGGACCGCTTGTCAGTCTGGTCAGAATCGCGGTGAACAACCTGGCCGGGGTACCCTCGATCGTGTTCGGCGTATTCGGCCTGGCATTCTTCGTCTATGCGCTGGGTGGCACCATCGACCAGATTCTGTTTCCCGAATCGTTGCCCAATCCCACCTTCGGCACGGGCGGGATTCTCTGGGCTTCGCTGACCCTCGCCCTGCTCACCGTTCCTGTCGTCATCGTTGCCACCGAGGAAGGGCTGTCTGCGGTACCGCGAGATTTTCGCGAGGGCTCGGTCGGCCTGGGCGCCACTAAATTGGAGACGATCCGGCATATCATTCTGCCCTGCGCCTTGCCGGGAATTTTGACGGGATTGATTCTCGCCATGGCCAGAGCCGCAGGCGAAGTGGCGCCGCTGATGCTGACCGGCGTCGTCAAGTTGGCCCCGGCGCTTCCGCTGGATGAGTATCTTCCTTTTTTGCATCTCGAACGAAAGTTCATGCATTTGGGTTTTCATATTTATGACGTGGGATTTCAGTCGCCGAACGTCGAGGCGGCAAAGCCGATGGTCTACATGACCACCCTGATCCTGATTCTGGTGGTGGTGCTGTTGAATCTGGCGGCGGTCATGCTGCGCAATCGCTTACGCAAACGATTCGCGACATCGGCTGTGTGATCACAGAGAGGAGCTCGTATGGAAGTTCAATCAGACAGGGTGACGGCGCCCATGGTGTCGCTTCGCCCGGCCATCTCCCCGTCCCGGCTCGTGCCCGCTCAGCGGGGGCTCGAGTCGCCCGTGCAGGCGAAAATGTCGGTTCGCGAGCTCGACTTTTATTACGGGCATCGTCAGGCCCTGTTTCGTGTCGGGCTCACCGTTCGGAGCCACTCCGTGACGGCGTTCATCGGGCCATCAGGCTGCGGAAAATCCACCCTGCTCCGGTGTTTGAATCGCATGAACGATCTGGTGGAAGGCGCGCGTGCTGTAGGCCGGGTGGAGCTGGACGGCCTGGATATCTACGATGCGGCCGTCGATGTGACCGACCTCCGGAAGCGCGTGGGAATGGTCTTTCAAAAATCGAATCCTTTTCCGAAATCGATCTATGACAACGTGGCCTATGGGCCGCGTCTGCATGGGACAAAAGACAAACGGTTGCTGGACGAGCTGGTTCAGCACAGTTTGCAAGGAGCCGGCCTCTGGGATGAGGTGAAGGACCGTCTTCAGCACAGTGCCGTCGGACTTTCAGGCGGACAGCAGCAGCGGCTGTGCATCGCCCGCGCGTTGGCGGTGCAACCGGAAGTCATTCTGATGGATGAACCCTGTTCGGCGTTGGATCCTATTGCGACAGGAAAAATCGAGGAGCTCATCTATCGCTTGAAGGAGACCTACACCGTCGTCATCGTGACACACAATATGCAACAGGCGGCACGGGTTTCCGATCAATGCGGATTTTTTCTCATGGGCGAGTTAGTCGAATTCGGCGATACCAAGACCATATTCACCACGCCTCGTGACAAACGAACCGAAGATTACATCACCGGGCGATTCGGATAAACGCCAGGAGGAGTTGGCATCATGCAACGACACTTCGATCAAGACCTCGCGCATCTCAAGCAGCAGTTGCTCCGCATGGGCGGCCTGGTCGAGTCGCAAATTCAGCAGGCTTTGCAGGCTCTGGTGGATCGGGATTCCGATCTGGCCGTCGACGTCATCAAGCAAGATCACGACGTCAACGCCTTGGACGTCGAGATCGACGAACTCTGCGTCCAGTTATTGGCGCTTCAACAGCCCACGGCCAGGGACTTGCGGTTCATCACGACCGCCATGAAGATTTCTTCGGAACTGGAACGCATGGGTGATCTGGCCGACAACATCGCTCAGCGCGCATTGGAATTGAACGGCGAGCCGCAACTCAAGCCCTATATCGACATTCCACGCATGGCCAATTGGACCATGCGTATGGTCAAGGAGTGCCTGGACGCCTTCGTGAATTCCGATCCGGCGCTGGCGAGAAAGGTCTGCACGGACGATGATTTTGTGGATGAGCTCAACGAGCAGTTGTTTCGAGAACTGCTCTCCTTTATGCTGGAGGACACGCGCACCATCACGCGCGCGATCCGCCTGACGTTCGTAGCCAAGTCGCTCGAACGCATCGCCGATCACGCCACCAATATTGCGGAACTTGTCGTCTATATGGTTGAAGGCAAGAATATCCGGCATGTTGCTCCTACCGCGAGTTTATAGATGCCCAAGCTGGCCGTCCTCGATATCGGCACCAATTCCATCCACATGGTGTTAGCCGAGGTCCAGCCGGACTACTCCTATAAGATTCTCGATCGATTCAAAGACATGACGAGGCTGGGTGACGGTGTGTTCACCTCGCGACGGCTCTCCGATCAGGCCATGATGCGGGGGCTGGAGGTGATTCGCGCGCTCGTGACTCTCGCTCGAAACAAGGGCTATGAGCAGATTGAGGCGGTGGCGACCAGTGCGGTTCGTGAGGCGCGCAACGGCGGAGAGTTCCTGGATCATGTGGCGCAGCAAACAGGTTTGGTCGTGCGCGTCATCACCGGAGCCGAGGAAGCACGGCTGATTTTTCTCGGCGTGCAAAATAGTGTCGCCTTGCCTGAGCAGCCGACGCTGGTGATCGATATCGGCGGCGGATCGGTGGAGGTCATCGTCGGCAATCGGGAAACCGTGTTTCAGGCGAGAAGTCTCAAGTTGGGTGCGATTCGCCTCAAAGATCTCTATCTGCCGAAGACGCCTCCGTCGAAAGGTATGCTGGGGGAATTAGAGCAGGCCGTGACGGTGCAATTGAAGGCGGGATTGGGCCCGTACAAGACCAAGCGCATTGAGCAGATTATCGCGACCTCCGGGATGGCGGGCAATCTGGCCGAAGTCATCCATCTGCAACGGACCGGGCGCCCGCTTCCTCAACTGAATCTCGCCCATGTGACTGCGAAAGAAATCGCGGCCGTAGAGAAGCGTCTTGCCGGCGCCTCCCTGAAAACGAGGCTGGCGATGCCAGGCCTAGACCCTAAGCGCGTGGATACGTTGCTTCCCGCCACAATCGTTTTCAGGATTTTGCTCGACTTGCTGCAGAAGACCGAGTTGACGATTTGCGACAAGGCGATCCGCGAAGGCATCATTTATGATTTTATCCAGCGGCATCATGAGCGCATCCAGGCGGAACGAGACATTCCCGATGTGCGCAAGCGCAACATCCTGGCGTTGGCGCATCGCTGCCATGTCTCGGAGACCCATGCCCTTCACGTCGCGGGATTAGCCTTGCGTCTGTTCGATCAGACCGCACCGCTCCACGGCTTTGGGCCGCGTGAGCGTGAGTGGCTGGAGTGTGCAGCCATCCTGCATGATATCGGCTATCATATCAATTCGCGGCAGCATCATAAGCATGCCTACTACTTGATCAAGAACAGCGACCTCTCGGGGTTCACGGCCGAGGAGATCGATCTAGTCGCGAATGTCGCTCGCTATCATCGCCGTTCGGTGCCGAGCCGAAAGCATGACGAGTTTCAGGTCCTTTCCGCCAGTACGCAACGTGTCATCAACGTGCTTTCCGCGCTGTTGCGCATCGCCGACGGGCTGGATCGTAGCCAGTTCTCGGTCGTGCAGAACGTCGATGTGAAGCTTGGCAAATCCGTGGTGATCACGGTGCAGGCATCCGGCGATGCCGAACTGGAGATGTGGGCGGCACGGGGACGAAGCGACCTCTTCGAGAAGGTGTTCAAGCGGCCGGTTCAGTTCGTGACCAAGAATCAGGAGGAGAGCGGGGCCTGATCCTGGAGTCGGAGCCGCACCTCGTTCTTCTCCGTTGTGCGCATCAGATCGTTCTACCGCCTCCCTGCGCATACTCTGATGTGATGTTGCCTCGGAGGAGCACTCCGCTCAGACCGCCGTGTCCGGTCATGCCAGCGCGCGTAACTGGGATGGAGTCAGCCACCAGACGAGTCGTCCTGCTCCAGGTCGCACGACCCTCTCGATCTGGATGAGGCACGCGCCGGCCTTCTTGAATGAAAAGGCGCGCGAGGAGGTGCCTGTCAGCAGCAGTCCGGCGGTGGCGCTGAGGTGTGGTTCGTGGCCGATACACCACACGAAGCCATCCGGCGGCAAGGTGCCGAGAAGTGCTAAGATGGTGTGCGGAGGGGCTGACGGTTCAAGTTCTGGAGTGCTGTGTACGGGTATCTTTTCTTGAAGCAGTGCTTGAAGAATTGCAGCCGTTTGGCGGGCACGCGTCAGCGGGCTCGAAAGAATATGCGTCGGCGTGACTCGCAACGCCAGCAGTCCCTTGCCGGACTGGCGGGTACGGACCATCCCCTTGTTCGTGAGAGGCCTCTGCCGCTCCGTCCCCTCCCACTCTTCGCGTTGGACGGCAATGCCATGGCGAACGAACAGGCAGTTCATAGGCCGTGCTTCCTTGCGATGGCGTGAGGGCAACAATCCCGCTCGGTTTGTGGATCGCTCATACGGTACGCGCGGTATTGCCGCTGCCCTGCTTCACCTGTGGTGCATCATGGAGTCCTCGGATTCGTACATTCATACCGCACGGGGCCCTCTTTCTCAACAGGTGATCCGGACGGCACTCGCCTATCACTCAACCGTGCTGGAGTTGGTGAACCGGCTGAGTACCGGTGAGGAGTTGCCCGAGATGGTTCACGCCCTTCGAACGCATTGTCGAAGACTTCAAGCATTACTAGAGATCTATGGCCTGATGCGGAATGCTCGCCTGATAGCGAGGGGCGTGCGACGACTGAGTAAGCTCCGCGCGCTCCAGGTCTTCCGACAGTATCTTGTCACCATCGACGCTCCCCGAGATGATCTTGCGTCGGTGGACGCGAGGCTTGAGAAGCAGAGGCAGCGGCTTAGGCACGCTCTAGCTTATGACAAGATCACGCAGGTCGTAACCAAGCATGCACTACCGTCTGACGGCGTCTCCGACCTGTTTTTGCTCAATCGGCTCGAACTGGTACGGTGCGATCACCAACGTCGTCTCGAACGCCTCATCAAGACCACGCGGGAAGCTCCCAATCGGAAACGCCTTCATGCCCTGCGACTGAGGATCAAAACGATTCGTTACCAACGGGAGTGGCTGGAGTCGCAAACTGTTCAGCCTCAGTCTTTTCTCAAGAAACTGATACGCCTACAAGCGCTGTTGGGGCGTTACGAAGAGTTGGCGGATTTTCGTCGTTGGGGGAAGCGGCTGAGCAGGCGCGTGCAGAAGCGAATCAGAAAGGATTGGAAGACATCTCGCGCACGGGCCAAGGCTGTACCGAAGACCCTTGGCTGGTTGCGACGTGCGATTGGCGCTGAGGATGTGTGGATGCCGTCGAGTGAACGAAAGGGCTAGTGCGAAGGTGGTTCGGGGCTGGCATCTGTATCTGGCGATGTCAGGCGGAATCCACCCGGTAGAACTTTGATGTACGCGATCGACGTGGAGCCTTCGCCCAATTTGTGGTTGAGCTGCGCAATACAACGATCCAACTCGCCGTCGTGCAGGAGCGGATCATCCCCCCAGAGCAGGGATTTGAGTTCCTCACGCGGAACCACCATCCCCACCGTGCTCGCCAGTCTGCGGAGTGACTTCCATTCATGGGCTGAGAGCGTCATCTGTGTGCCGCGATAGATTGCGACATACAGCGTCTCCGTCAGGGTGAGATCCTCGACCTGGTCTTCGTCCTGCGCCGGTTCCTGGCGGGATCGCCGTAGGACCGCGCGTACTCGAGCGAGGAGTTCCGTGGCCGAGTAGGGTTTGAGGACAAAGTCGTCAGCCCCGCCGTCGAGTGCCTCGGTGCGGCGTTCTTCCGATGAAAACCCCGAGAGGACGATGATGGGGATGTTTTTGGTGGAGGGATCCTGCCGCAGGCGCTTGCACATCTCGCGGCCATTGAGTCCGGGTAGATTGTCGTCGGCTATGATCAGCGCAGGTTTGATACGCCAGACATCCTGCATGCCTGACGGCCCGTCAAATGCGACGTTCGTTCGGAACGAGGCCTGCCGAAGGATTTGATCGAGCAACTTCGCCTGACTGTGGTCGTCTTCGACGATTTCAATGATTTCCAAGGCCATGCGGCACTCCCCTCCCCCTCTAATCGGCTTGGGTGGAGTGAAACTTGAATGCACCCTCGGCTGAGCCCAAACGCGAGCAATGAAGAACACCAATGCTATGAGTCACTGTGTATATCGCATTGAATGCACAGACGAATGCTCGATCAACCGGTCATGAGAGAACGCACGCGAGAGGGGATGGGCCGCGCCGGTCTAGGTGACTTCCCCTCCATCATCAAGGCGTAGGCCGACTCTGCCTGTTCGATGGGAAACCGATGGGTGATCAGGGGGTTGAGGAGGACCGTGCGTTCCGACACCAGTTCGAGAAAGGCCTGCATGTTCCGTTGCTCTGTCCAGCGGACATAGGGAAAGGGATAATCCCGACCTTGCTCTTCATACCGGCCTGGATCGTGGTGAATTGATTATGTTGAAGGAGGTGTTTCATGGCGTCGGTGACGGTGTGATCAGCCCTGTTATGAAGTTAGCGGCCGCCTTTTAAGAGTTGACGCATCTGTCTCCAAGCCATGCCGATTCCCCAGGAGGACGGACCACCTTGTTGCGCCGGTGTGGAGTGATCGCCTTCCAGATTCGAGAGCCGGGTCGCCGTATCCTTAAATGTGCGGTCTGTGCGGAAAATCAGCCGGTACTGTTCCAACGCCTCGGGCCTGTCCCCCAGTTGTTCCAGTGTGCGTCCCAGAAGGTAGCGGACGCTCAGACTCTGTTGGCGAGGCGCGTTGTAATCGGCACAAGCATTTCGAAATGCGGCTACGGCTTGCGGAACCTGGCCGAGTGCGCGGTAGCAGAGTCCGATTTGGCCGAATGATCGCAAATGATACGCGGGGTCTTGTGCCGCCTGCTGGAACCGGGTAATTGCGGCAATAAACTTCTGGGACTTTCGAAGTGCCATTCCCTGCTGGTAATAGGTCTCCGCGGATACGGTGTCCTCGTTGGTGCCGGCAGTGAGCCGTGGCTCGTCCGCAGTTTCCAATTCCCTGGCTATTTCAGGTCGCTCCGGCTCTTCTTTTCCCTCAGCGGCAGCGATGCTGGCGAGATCCTCAAGCTCAGACAGAGGAAGAATCCGATTCTTTCTCCGGTCGAGCGCGGCCTGCGCCAGCAGCTTCGCTGTGATGCGCGGAGCCTGCTGGGCAAAGCCGTAGGTCAACGCCATTTCGCAGACTTGATTGATCAGGCGCGGATTGCCCTGACTCAGTCGGTATGTCAGTGCGCAGGCCTGGGGACTGAACAGAGGTCTGGACCCGCCGGATAACTGGATGCGGTGATGGATGTACTGCGCCACGTCTTCTTCCGTAAACGGTTGGATGTGGTAGTCCACCACCACTCGCTGGGCAAATTGCGTCATGTCCACTCGCCGGAGCAACGCCTGGAGATCTGGTTGGCCGGATAGAATGATCTGCAGTTGCAGCGACTTCTCTCGATTCAAATTGGACAAGAGTCGCAATTCTTCCAGCAGCTTCACGCCCAGGTTTTGCGCCTCATCCATAATCAGCACTACCCGGCGCTTCCGGAGCGCTTCCTCCGCCAGGAACTTCGCGAACAGATGTTGGGCCTCTACCGGGTCGAGTTGTTTCGTATTGAGCCCCAGTGCCAAGAGAATCCACGGCAACAAATAATCCACATCGTAGCGGGCGTTGGTCAGGAATCCGATGGAATAGAGGTCACGATTGTCTGCGATGAGTTTGTGGAGCAAGGAGGTTTTGCCCGTGCCGGGATCACCGGTCAGGACCATGAAAGGAGCTTCGGTGAGGAGGCCATACTCCAACAGACTGTAAGCGGTGCGGTGAGTCGACCCGAGATAGAGGAACTCACTGTCCGGCAGCAACGAAAAGGGTTTGCTGTGAAGGCGGTAGAAGCTTTTATACATCGATGGCCTATATCATCCGCTTCATGCGGGCCGGCGTGGCTGTCGCGTGGCCCACTTTGTTCACCACAGTCCCCAGGACGGGCGTCGACTGTTTGATCAGGGCTAACGCCCGTTCCACATCTTCCGCTTTTGTGCGTCCTTCTTCAATCACGACGAGCATGGCATCGAGATGGGGCGAAAAGGCCAGGACGTCCGATGTCTGCAGAATCGGGGGGAGGTCGAACAGGATCATACGCGATTGATAGCGATGCTTAAATTCGTCGACCAGGGCTACCATTTTCGGGGAGGTCAGGGCTTCCGCCGAGTGCGAGACGGCTCGTCCGCCGGGCAGCAAGACGAATCGGCCAATGCCGGGATGCACCAGCAATTGTTCGATCGGGACATCATCCAGCAAATAGTCGGCCAGTCCTTGGCACTCGCCCAGGTCAAACACCTCATGCACGCTGGGATGCCGGAGATTGGCATCGACCAACAGCACGGATTGCGTCACATCCATGGCTAGGCTGGCGGCGAGGTTGACGGCCGTAAAGGTCTTTCCCTCCCGCTCGCCAGGGCTGGTGACGCCAATGACATTCCATCCCTTCTCTCTGACGCGATGCAACACCTGCGTGCGCAGGATCTTGAATGAATCAACGAACGGTCCACCTTCAAAGCCGGCCAGAATACGCTGTTCCCGCAGCACCGGTTCGGGGATCTGCACCGAACGCGTATGGGTATACACGATGGTGGCCGGAATCGCCCGGATGGGATGCGTTCGGCTCGGCCCGGATCTGGGGGGACTCTGGTGTTGCTGTTGCTTATAGCGATCGAGCGCCGCTTGAAACCATTCCATGGTGACCTCTTTTCATACTGGCAGACACGTGCAACGACCTCAAGTCAGGAGATGACCACGGTCATTCGATGCCGAATTTTCTCAAGGTTGCGAACCACACCACATCCAGCGGTGTCCAGAACAAATGACAGAGCAGCAGGAGAAGGGCCACGGCCCCTAACCCGGCCATCCTGATCCTGCCCCGTCGTCTCAACGCACGGCCAACATCGGCCCGGTTCGGCATGTACGGGATCACCGCCAACGGAAAGGCCTGGGCGACCCGCAACAATTGCTCAGGCGTACGAATGGAATGGTCGAGATGTTCGGCCAAGGCAGCAGCGCCGGCGCCTCCCGCCATCGCGAGAATGAGCCCTAGCAGGACGATAGCTTTCCGATTTGGCTTTTCGGGGCTCTCCGGCAACCCCGGTGGATCGATGAGCGAGAATCGTTCACCTTTGCGCTGCACTTCCAAACCCTCCGAAACCTTCGCTTCCAACAGCCGGGACCGGATGTCCTGGTACTTTTGGGCGGACGTATCGCGATCGCGGATCAGGACCAGATAGTCCGGCTCCAGTTCCGGAGTGCGTTCCACACGGGCGGCATAGTCGTGAAGCCGCCGTTTGACGATCGTGCGGCTGTTCTTGAGACCGTCGAGTGAGGAGACCACGCTGTTGAGTTGAGCCTGGATGTTGATATAGGCCGGATTTTCAGGCCGTAGATGGTTTCTGTTGAGGGCATTGGTGCCGAGACGGTCGAGTTCGTGCTGCAACGCCGTAATCGTGCGTTTCGTCTGCAGGACATCGGGGTGCTCAGAGCCCAGTCGATCGGTCAGCGTCGCCAATCGTGCTTTGGCATCGATAAGTTGTTTGGCGGTTTCCTCCCCTTCCGGCCTGGATCCGGTGTCACGTTCCAGTGCAGCAATTTCCTGTTTCATCCGGATGAGGTCAGGATGGTCGGGAGCGAAATTTGCCGCGGCCGAGGCATACTGGGCCCGCAGTGTGCGCAGACGTTCGACACTGTCCAGAATGCGTTCGCCGGTCACTGAAAGAATGGGTGTGTTCGGTTTGATGGTGGCCAGCTCCCCTTCGAGGTAACTCTTGCGCTCCTGTAGGCTGCGGATTTGCTGGTCGAGATCTACCAACTCGCGATCGGCCTGGTTCATCATCTGGAGGTTCAACGGCATCAACTCCGGCAAGGCACCGCTGGCTCGCTGCTTGAACTTTGAGAGTTTGGCTTCCACTTCCTCGATGTGTTGAGACAGGCTTTCTGCTTCCTGTTTCAGAAAGGTCGTGGTCTCCTGCGCCTGCCGCTCCCGACTTTTGAGATTCTCGCCGAGAAACAGACTGGTCAATTCGTTGGCCACTCGTTGGGCGACTTCCGGAGTCCGGCTGTTATACGACACGGTGAAGGCAATGGTTGCCTTGGTCGCACTATGGGTCCGTTTATCGATGACGTCGGCACTGATGACTTCCACTTCGATATCCTTGATGAAGCGCTTGATGACTTCTTCGGTCGGATTCTCATGTCGCATGCCGGTGTACAGAGCATATTGTTCCACGACTTTCCACAGACTGGAGCGGCTCATGACCTGCTGCTTGATCATTTCAATACGCTGGTCGGCGTAACTGGTGATCGTGCTATGGACCAACTCAGAGGGGACTTCCTGTTCTTCGATCAGAATGGTTGCCGTGGATTTGAAAGTCGGCGGCCAGAGAATGGCGGCTGCTAGGCTGAGACAGAGGAGAAGGCCTGCTGCCAAGAAAATGACGGTTTTCCGGCGAGTGAATATTGCGATGTAGTCTCCAAGATTGATCGTCGATTCTGGTTCTTGTGATCGCGGTTGACCTGTCATGGAGATATCCTTTTTCCTTAGATCAAAACCTAATTCGAGATTGACAGTTTCGGTGGGTAATACGTCAACATGATCATGAAAGTATTCGACATCACTGGCTCGTTCAAGGTCTCCGAATCGCGCCAGCGATACGCGTAAGAGGCTTCGGCTCTCCACCATTCCGAAAAATGCCATGTCAATTTCGGCGTGATATAGAACAATCGCTGTTCTTGAAGCGTACCTCCCCGAGCCTGACTGGTCACCCCTGAAACGAGATACCACGAAGCATCCAACGATGCTGTCAAGGTGTCCGTGAGGTTATAGGTTGTTAACGCTCCGATACGATCGGTCTGGAGTAAGACCCCGAAACCGCTAGGAAAAATGTCGCGGATCGCGCTCAGTTGCAGGCTGGCTTGCTCGAACTGTTGGGTCAGACTCGCTCCGTAAATCCAGATCGTGTCAGCTGTGGTCTGACTAAACCCGCCGACCTGGGTAGTGGAACTCACGAAACGCGGACCTCCATACACCGTGGCCTTCAATCCTTCTGTAAAACTGTGGGTGACGGACAACATGGCTCCCGGGTAATAAGCCCTCAGTCCGAATGGAGCATTGGTGGTATGGAAGTTGGTGTAGGTCCCGGCTAGTTGCACATCGTCACGCTCCGTGACGTGATACAGGAACCCCGCTGACCCGCCGTAAACCTGATAGTCAACCAGCCCAAGACGGAGGGCGTCTTGATAACTGGCATCGCTGAACTGGAGTGTGCTTTGAAAGCCAAATTTCTCCGTGATCATTCTTGTCCAACTCGGATTCAGGTTCCACAGGTTTCGTTGGGTGAATCGCAATACGATTCCGGTCGTCAACAATTCCCCCATCAACGTGTTGTCTCTGGTAAATCCTCCGGTGAATCCCCATTCGTTTTGCTCTGTCCGATATTTCACTGCCACAGGCAAGAAGACATTTGTGAAACGAGTCGGTTCCCCTCCATAATAATCCACGAAGTCCAGTGCCGCTTTGCCGCTGACCTCAAGCCGCTCGGTCTTCCCGGCAAACTCCACTCCTGGTGAGATCCAGTACCCATACGTCGGATCGTGGGGCAACGGGGTCAGCAAGAGATTGTCGTTATAATAAGCCTTGCTACTCATCGAGGGTACAAGTGACCATTCGGCTGCCAGGCCAGTAGCCTCCCAACAGGTGACGATGGCGAGCAGCAGCAGACACAAAGTCCCCGCCATCACCCGCCAACATTGTCCTCTACCCTCTCGGCTGTGGAACCATGACGTCTTCACGAACTAGGGCACCATCACGACGTCGCCGCGCTGCAAGATGATATTCTGTTCGAGATCATTGCCTTTCCGTACATCACCGTACCGGAAGGGGAATGTATACTGTTGTCCCATCACCCGGCGCACAACCTTGATGTCGTTTTCTGCTGCAAACGGAGTCAATCCTCCGGCGAGGCTCAGCGCCTGCAGGACATCGGTATAGTGGCCGACCAGGAATTCGCCGGGTTTCGCGACACGACCGACGACATAGACTTTGTAACTTAAGGGTTTCACGACGGAAACCGTGATGTTGACGGCAGGAATATATTTGATCAGCCGTTTCGCGAGATCTAACCGGAGTTCCTCCACCGTTCTACCTTCGGCCGGAATATCCCCGACGAGAGGAAAGGAAATCATGCCATCCGGCCGGACGACCACTTCTTTGGTCAGATGCTCGTCTTTCCAGACAGAAATGAGCAGAACATCCTCGGGGCCGAGTTGGTACCCTTGCTCAGAAGCGGATGCCTCCTTGGATATGCCGCGCATGTCGGCGGATTGACAGCTCACAGTGGCGACCAGGAACATTCCGATGATCAACCCCAGCGTGATTCTCTGAACGATCTTGAAACGCAGCTGCATAGTTCATGACTCCTATCCGTTCGTTCGGGCGAGTAGTTGTTGTGCTTCCCGTCGCCCTTGGAATTGTTCTGTACTCTTAAGTGCTTTTGCGAGGTATATCTTGGCTTCACCATTTCGGCCCGACTGATGCAACGCCGCGCCAAGGTGATAATTGAGCGTCGGGAGGTCTGGGGCCTTCACAATCGCTTGCCGCATGATGCGAACCGCTTCTTCGAGATGTCCCATTTTCAGCCGCACCCAGGCCAGCGTATCGAGAAACAGCGGGTGCGGGGCGTCTTTTTCGAACTCCCGGCTCAAGAGAAATGCACGTTCAAGATTCGGCGCATCCTGTTTGTAATCGGCCAGCAGTGCCGCCAGATTGTTCGCCGAGAAAATATTGCGCGGATTCATGCGCAACACGGCGTCATAGGCTGCAATGGCCTCATCGACCGCATTCTGGCTCGCCAGTACCGACGCCAACAACATCTGTAACTCTTCACTGGCAGGGTTCGCGTTCAATCCTTCTCTCAGCGTTCGAACTGCGTCGTCTGCCTGTCCCTGGGCTATCGAGAGTGTTGCCGCGTCCAACCAAGGGGTGAGCCAGCGTGGATTGATTTTGATCGCATCACGGAAGTGGGCCATGGCCGAATCCCGCCGTCCCATAAGGGTCAACACTTCTCCTATCAAGCCGTGGGCGTAGGGATGATCGGGATGTGCGGCAATGATACTTTCCAGGCGGCGTCGTGCACGTTCGGTCTGTTTATTGTGAATATCGAGCTGGACGACGGCCACCAGAGGTCCCTGTGCATCAACGGCCATTGCTGCCGCACGCTCATAGGCTGCCACGGCCTGAGCGTATTCCTTTCGGCTCTCGTAGAGCTTACCTTCCGCCATGAGTATCGCGGCGGTTTCTCCCTCCAATTGTCGGAGACGGCTCAGCAGCGAGGCGGCATGACTCCAATCGCCGGCCGCCAGGTCCAAGCCGAACAAGAGCTCCATTGCCTGCTGATGGTCGGGGTGAGAGGTCAAGATGGCTTTCAGGCGCGCCCTGGCGTTTTGAGACTGGCCGCTTCGACTCTCCATCGTCGCGAGTGCTAATTTCGCATCGAGCAAGCTAGGCTGCAGTGCCACCGATCGCTCGAAACTTTCACGGGCTAATGCTGAGTCTCCCGTCGTCATGTACGCTTGGCCGAGCAGATACTGTACGTGGGCGAGTTCCGGCTGATCGCGAAGGACCGTTCGGAATGCCTGTACGGCGTCCTTACCGTTTCGTCCAATCAACGCCATCTTGCCCTGCAAGATCAACCCCTGGGCCGACCGGGGGTTCTGCCGCAACACGTCCGACAGTCGCCGCTCGGCTTCCTCTTGACGCCCGGCGTTGAACGCGAGCTGCGCGATTTTGACCTGCGCATCCAACCCGGCCGGCTTCTTGTCGTAGTCCTTCGCCAAAGTTTCATAGACCAGCTTTGCTTCTGCGAAATCTTGATGAGACTCATACAGCGCGGCCAGGGCGAACGGGATCTGCGTGGAATAGGGCAACTGTTTCGCAGCTTGCCGCAGCGCGACCTGCGCTGCCTCCCTTCCCCTGCGCATGTTCAAAAAGTCGGCCAAGGCCAGCCAGGCCTGCTCGTTCTCAGGGAATACTTTGAGCGCGTCGCGCAGTATGGCTTCGGCCTGATCAGTCGCGTGGTGCTGGTCGAAAAAACGAGCCAGCTTCAGCCGATGGTCATATACCGTCGGTTCTTCCTGAATGATCTGGCGTAGCACCTGTTCCGTGGCCTTGTCGTCGTGAGCATCGACGAGGATAGCTTTTAGATTGTGCAGGAGATCCAGATGATGCGGATGTGCTTGAAGCGCACGCTGCAACGTCGCTCTGGCATCCGGCAAGCGATGATTCTGACCATACAGTGTGGCCAGGAGAATAGCGACATCGGGTTCGGTCGGGTGCTTTTTGCTCAACGCTTCCGCGCGCGCCGTCGCCTGATCCATTCTGTCCTGCTGTCCGAGCAACGCAATCTTCAGGGCCTGCGCCTGCGGGTCTTGCGGATGTTTTTCGAGAACCTTGTCTGCCGTCCGTCCCACTTCCTCCCCTAGTTTGGCTTCGAGGTAGTACTTAGCCAAGACAATGAGGGCCTCTTTGTGGTCCGGCACGATATCGATGACCTGTTGGTAGTTGGCGACGGCATTGCGCCAGTTTTTTTCCTTTTCTTCTACTTGTGCCACGAGAAAGTAGGCGTCCGCGTCTTTGGGATCGATCTTCAATACGTTTCGTAATGCCACCCGAGCCTTCGGGAAGTTCCCTGCCTGGATGTACTCCTGCGCCTTGGCGCGGTATTGCGCCTTACGTTCTTGCGGGCCTCCGCACGCCATGAGGCTGACTATGAGCACTGACAATCCGGCGTGTCGCACCGTCTGCAGTATGAAGATGACGGTCGTGGTCATCGACTCACCTCGCTCATAGCCATGCCTTGATTCCCAATCCAAGTAAGATCCACAAGGACACGAGACCAAACTGTCTCATTCGCTCGGCAAAGGTATGCAAAAGTAACTCAAACGAGAAATACAGCACGATCAACTTGGCGGCCAGAATGCTCAGCGTCGGCATGTCGGCACGCATTTCCGGCAGCAAGGGGACGATCAAGGCAAAAAACACCATCAGATAATCCAACGGCGTGGTTTGAAATCGATTGCCACGGCTAAAGCGCATGCTCAACAACACCAGGAGGGCAATTAGCGCCAGAAGTGTATTGTGCGTGACATAGATAGGCCAGATGTCGGACATGCCGGATTGCTCTCCCATGTACATCAGAAATGCGCTACCCACATAGAGCCCTCCACGCACGAAATGTGAGCGGTATTCGGGGAAGAGCCACAGGCCCACGAGCACCACGGCGAACAGGCTCAACGCTGCGTATCCGACATCCATTGGAACTCGTCCCGGTAAGAAGACGTTCGCGACCAAAAAGAGTGGAACGACGACGGCCAGAAACCTGGGGGCCATATCGCTGAGCCACAATCCTGCTCTGGCCAGTTTAGTGTCGGAGAGTACGCGGCCGCTCGATGAGACCGACAACGGAACACGGCGTCGTTCAGTTGCAACGAACAGGGCGAACATAGCCGTGGCAAAAGCGCCATACATGGTGAAAATCAGGGCATCGGATTGCCAGCGTAGGAGATATGCGAGGCCGACCATCACCGCCTGAATTCCATAGATCACGATGACGGCTTCATAGTGAGACAGTCCAAGCGCCAGCAGCTTGTGGTGCACATGGTTCCGATCGCCGATGAAGGGTGAGCGGCCCTTCGCAATCCGTTGCGCCATGACGGCAATGGTGTCGAGAAATGGTAATCCGAGAACGAGCAGTCCGACCGATACCGGGAAAGGAGTACGGGATGGATCACTCAACACCAGTACGAGCACCCCCATCGAAAAGCCGAGTAATTGACTGCCCGCGTCGCCCATAAAAATTCTGGCCGGATAGGTGTTATATCGCAAGAACCCCAGTAATCCGCCTAGGAATCCCGCTGCCAGCACTAACAGGGTGATGTCGTGCGACAGATAGGTGAGATAGGCAATGCCGGCAAAACTCAGGAATGCCAGACCTCCGGCCAATCCATCGAGGCCGTCGGAGAGGTTGACGGCGTTCGAGGCCCCGACCAGAAAGACAACGGTCAAGGGCACCGTTAACCACAGCGGCGCTTCTTCTTCGTAGAAAAACGGGATCTGTTCGAAGCGAATGTGGCCGATGACGACCACCACGAAGACAGCCAGTAATTGCCCGATGAGTTTGGTGCGGTAGTTCAGGTTGGCACGGTCGTCCCAAATACCGAATCCCAGGATGATCGCCGCGCTCACCAATACCGGCGGAATGATCGGATCCTGAGGCACCCAAAAGAAAATAGAGAGGAGTGCCGCGAATCCGAACGCGATGCCGCCCACCCGCGGGATTGGATTTGCATGGACTTTTCTCTCGCCTGGAAGGTCCATGAAGCTCCAACGCCCGGCATTCAGCTGCAGCGGCGGGATCAATGCCATGCAGATGAACAGAGAGGTGATGAAGCTGAAAAAGACCGCACTCGTCATGGTCAGTCCGGAATATACCGATTCAGTTGAGGTTGAATGCGTTGTGCAAATTGCAGCAATCGCTGCTCGACGGCTTGCTCATCGTCACCAGGATCGACGGCGGCGGATAGTCGAATCAGGGCTCCGTCGCTTCGTTGTCTGGTCATCGCATCCCACAACAAATATAGTTTCACCAGATACTCATTCGACAGAATCCGATCACGCTGTTTAAACCAATAGACCACTAGCTGTTTCTGTCGATCTTTTTGGATTAGCACGCGATTGACCGGTTCGGTGAGTCCGCCAATCGGCAGATCCACTTTTTGCTTGGAGGTGATTTCCCATCCGCCGCCGGGGATACAGCTTTGCGGGGAATGTGCGGATTGGCCCTTACGCTGCGAGTGGTAGTAGGCCATGTACAGCGTGAGAGGTCCCCCTCCCGGTGCCGCATAATCGGCCAGCAAGTAATCATCAAACCGCAGGGCCGAGATGAGTTGCGGCTCCACCGGCTGTGGGTTTCCCTGCCACTCCCCGATGCGCATAGAAAAATCGACAAACGCCGAACGATCCGGAACGATCTCTTGCCGTCCCCCGATAGATGGGAACAGGAGCGTAACGGGAAGAATCAGGGCCAAGCTCCCGACATAGGCGGGAATCTTGGACTGTGTCCGAGGTGGCATGCCCGGTGTGATCGTGACCGATTCCGCCGATTCCGGAGCGATGTCCCAGGAAAACCGTTCCGAGAGCTTCGTTGACCCAGGCAGAGGATGAACCTTCGATAAGATCCACATTTCGAGCAGGAGGAGGCCCAGGGTAGCGAGGAACAATACCCAGCCTTCAAAAAGGTGTAGGAATCCCTCGGCCGCTTGTGGCCCATAGAACTCTACGAGCACGCCGACAATGCCGATACGGAGGCCATTGATGAAGATTGAAACAGGCAAGGCCGATATCACCAGCAGAAGCCGTTTCCACAGGCGTTCGCGATACAGATAGGCACTGAGGAGAGCCAGCGCGGTGAGGGGGAAGAGGTACCGGATACCACTGCAGGCTTCGGCGACCTGTAATTGAACTGGGCCAAGGTCGATCACATTACCCTCTCTGAAGGCCGTGACTCCGATGGCCTGTAAAAATCCGACCCCCAGCGCCGACGACCACAACTGTAGCTGGCTTGAGAGGGTGTTGTAGATAAAGATGGGCAGAGGGATAGCGGTCAACAGATACGTCAACGGGAAAGCCAATACTCGCAGGGCAGGCCGGCCAATGAAGGAGAGGGTGACGCCAACGATCACGATCCACAATGAGAGATGAAGCAAGACATACAGCGTGGCATAGTCTCCCAGTATGAACAGCAGCAATCCGATGGCAACAAGCAAAGGCCCTTCCCAGGAAGGGGACATCCCGACTGCCGCCAATTGCGCTCGTCGTTGCCAAATGAGAAACGCACTGATGATCGGAATGAATGGCCCATGGCTATAGTCGTCCCGCCCCCATTGGCCAAATAGAAACACTAAGCTGTCGGCGTAGATGTAGCCCAATGCGGCTACAGTCAGTAATCCGATGACAGCCAAGGAACACCTGGATGGAATACTATTCCTCTCCCCCAGTCGGGGGAGAGGAAAGAAGACGGAGGTACTCGCTAGACACCACGAGTGCCGAAGCGATGCGGGTGATTGAACAGCAGGTTGGCGTGTTTTCAGTCAACCTTACGACTCTTTTCTCGTCACCAGACCACGAGAACCCAGACCGACCAGTGCGATCAATCCTGCGCCGAACAACCACACTGCCGCCGGCAACGGTACGAGAGACTGCAACGCGCCCTGCACTCTCGTGCTGGCAGAGCCAAAAAGCAGGCGGAACTCAGAGCGTGCGAAAGATGACAGGCTGGGTCCGCCTGCCGGGAGTGCATCGCTGGAGAATGCCCTACCAGTTGGATCCGTCAGTTCGAGCGTGAACCTGCTTGGCGAAAAGCCATTAACTGGGCTCCCAGACAAGGCGGTGATGTTAAGTTCGTAAATGTCGCTGCCGGCACCAGGAGCATTGTTCGTGATTCTGACGAAGCTAGTGAGCGGCGCATATGTGGCAACATACGTACCGACACTCAGTGAGAAATCCTGAATGGCGTTATACCGTCCGATGGTGGAAGTTGCATTGGAGTCTCTCGCCAGCGGATTGATGGTGATGCCTCCTGATACTGGAAGAGCAGTGGTAAAGCCGTCTGCCCCAAAACCATTCGGGGTGAAGACTCCGCCGAACACGTCTCCGACGGATCCAGTGAAGTTGAAGGAAATTGACGCTGCTTGGCCGCGATCAGGTGCCATGAGCACCGCACACAGTAACCCTGCTCCGAGGCCGATCATGGTTCGCACAGTCTTTCGATTGCTCTTAGTCATTCTCTTTCCTCCTGGACGAGACAAACGCCAACTCAAATAATCAGCGTGTAAAACTACGTATAGACACATTTAGTGCGAATTCTACCGGCATCTTGGACAGTACTCAAAACTGAATAGCAGCGCAAGGATTTTTTGTAAAAACGAAAAATATTTCTACGTATCCGACAAGGCTGTATGGATTCTCCTACAGGCATGTCGAACTGAACTCTGAATGCTGTGCGCACTGTGTGTCAAAATATGACACTCAAGGATAAGGCTGGGGCCAGGTGGACCTATCATGGCAGGTCATGTTGGAGCCTGGGGAGACCTACGAGACTAGTTGTGAACTTCTTTTCGTATAGGCCCTCCCTTTCACCGAGACGAAGGTGGAGCCATCCGTGCGACACAACTCATGGTTGAGCCGGTGGCAATTTCTTCATAAAGTCTTTTGTCACTTTCCACCAGGCAGCATTGTCGTCCCAGTTCATTCGCCCGTTGGCACCCCACCCACCCCAAATGACAATTCCATCGGCATATTGCTTGGCCATTTGAAGTTGAAGTCTCCAGAAATCAGCCGGCAAGGGGGCTCCTTTGAGCGATGGATTAGAGTCGTGGTACTGCGACCATAAAAATACATATACTGGCTTTCCGTTGGCATTACGTCGCGCCTCTGCTATTTGCGCGTATGCATAGCGCACCCATCCACCCTGGTCGGTATAGAAGGTGTACAGCGAGGGAAAGAGGATATCCACCGCTCCCGCCAAAGGTCGGAGCTGATCATTCTCCTTGGCAAAGGATGCCCATTCCTTGCTCATGGGAGGCTTGAGGGACTTCCAGTAATCGCGTATTGGTGGCGCGCCATAATAACCCACCGGCAACCCAGGCGCTGCCTCCTTGAACCATTGGAGCACGGTCATATACTTCGATAAGCTGGCACGCACCCGGTTGGGATCCCCAACCAACGGCCAATGTTCGATATCGATGACAACAGGAAAATTCTTTGCCAAGGCTTCGCTAGCGACCTGCCGAACAACGCTCTTATCAGGCAACGCATCGGGATTTTTGTACCACTGATTTCCGAATTGGCCTGTATACGCGATCGAGATGGGGCGGATGCTATACACCGACAAGTCTGGCTTGCCAGCATACATTGTCCCGTCAAACACCATAAATGACTTTTGATTGGGCAAGGCTTGTGCGTGCACGACTGGTTCCACTACCCCACTGACAAACCAGAAAGCTGAGAATATCCCGAGCACCACCGCAACTATGGTCGCGAAAATGATGGGGCCTCTCTGTGTCATGTTCATCATGTGTACTCTCCTCATCCGTTCCTACAAACGATTGTTTCATGCACCGTCGAGCGTCTCTGCAACTTCCATCAGACGAGTGAGCCTGATGCGAGGCCATTAAGGGATTGCAGAACAAGCAAGCACGCGATGCATACATGTTCATCGGTTGCAAGCAATGACAACTTGATTAACGCCGATGAGCGCATGCATTCTTTCCTGAAATCTGACAGGAAGGCGTGAAGACTGAATGTGTCGCGTCACTCGCCAAATTAAACGTAAATGTTAACACTCAAGTAAAGCAACTTAAGAGTGAAAACTGTCAAGTGTGAACGATGAGATTACATGCACGATCGTATGGTCGAAGTGGTGGGAGCAGAGGCTAATCAGGCAGCGAGTGGCGATAAAAAGAAACTGCGGAAGCAGATGGGGTGCAGGAATGACACAAGTGATGTATCGATATGAAGCAATGATCGTGTCAAACTGTCTGTCGTTTATCTGTTCATGATCTAACCATCCCGCTGAAGAGAATTGTTGCCGATAGCAACGAGCAGGCTCTCACCGTCTCGGCCAGTAGGCTGAGCATACATAGTGTTGTTATTCTGCCTTTGGATTGCCCGACGCTCTTGGTCCCTGAATCGTCTTGATAAAGTCTTTGGTCACCTTCCACCAAGTCGCATCGTCGTCCCATTTCGCTGGCCGATTGTTACTTCCCCACCCACCCCACAGGATGATCCCATCGGCGTACTGCCTCGCAGTGTCCAGTTCAAGCCTCCAGTAATCGGCGGGTAGGTATGTTCCCGCGAGCATGCGATTGGAGTTGTGGTACTGCGGCCATAAGAATACGTATACCGGTTTGCCTTTCCCGTATCGACGTGCTTCTTCAATTTGGGCCCGAGCAAACCGCACCCACCCTTCCTGATCCGAATAAAACGTATACAGGGAGGGATATAGCGTATCTACTGCATCAGCAAGGCTGCGAAGTGCATCGTTTTCTTGTTTCCATGTTCCCCACTCTCTACTTGCGGGTCCTTTCATAACTCGCCAGTAGTCGCGTATGGGAGGGACTCCGTAAAAGCCGACGTTGAGACTAGGGACTGCCTCCTTGAACCACTCCAGCACGGCGAGGAACTTTCGAATACTTCTCCCCACTTCTTGGGCATCACCATGGAGCGGCCAATGTTCGATATCAATCACCACGTGATCAGCCCGTGTTCGGGACTCTCGAGCTACTTTTTCAACCTGCTTCTTATCGGGCAGTTGCTCCGGAGAGCGATGCCAGTCTGTCCCAAGCGCTCCGGCATAGGCGAGTGAGATGGGGCGTATGCCGTACGCAGAAAAATCGGGCTTATCTTTGTACAGGGTTCCGTCAAAGAGGAGAAACGATCGTTCCTCACCAGCTTGTTGGCCGAGGGCTAGAGAAGTCGGAAGGAGCATACTCCAGAGAGCCATGGCTACCATTCCATAGGTGCAGACAATTCTCGCGAGGTGTTTACGAGAGAGCATCTTCCCTCCTTGATAGATAGGAGACTCCACTCCATCCCGATTCACTTCAAACTTCTCCTTTGTCATGCGCGATGATCCGCGCAGTTCTTGAGGAGCAACCGCCAAGCACGCTCGGCTCGAGTTTTGTCGAATTGAGCGTCGAACAAATCTCTTGCGTTTTGGCCATAACGCGCACATTTGGCGGTGTCTTTCGCGAGCGAACGAATAATCTCTGCAGCTGATTCGGCTTGGCCTAGTGGAACGGCAAATCCACAATTCGACTCGCGTAGTATTCGAGGGACTTCTCCCTCTGTATCGCCTAGATAAAGTGTTGGTCGCCCTGCGGCGGCAATTCCATAAAATTTGCTAGGAACGATCAGCCCTTCGAGTGATGGCTGTAGCGAGATAAGATGGAGATCCGGAACACAAAGACTGAGGTGCAGCTGTTCACGAGGTTGGTAGGGTTTAAACACCACGTTAGTCAGGCCCTTCTGGACAAGCGCTCCTCTCAACCAATCGTGTTGAGCTCCGCCTCCGATGAATACGAATATGATGTGGTTCTCATTTCGGAGCAACTGCACCACATCTAGGATCGTTTTGAAGTCATGTGCCCTACCGAAGTTTCCCGAGTACCCAACCACAAAGCGATGTTGCAGGTTCCACTCACGCCTGAGTTCGTTGTGTTCTCGATCAATGGGACGAATGGCCTGTCCATCCGCCCAATTGTGAATAACTTGAATGTTCTCGGC
Organism: Nitrospira sp.; assembly: GCA_016788885.1. Lineage (NCBI taxonomy): Bacteria > Pseudomonadati > Nitrospirota > Nitrospiria > Nitrospirales > Nitrospiraceae > Nitrospira > Nitrospira sp. Next base: position 35,048 of record JAEURX010000018.1, read on the forward strand.
AGGAATGCCCTCTCTTTCCAGCCTGAGCTGCATTTGCTTGCCGATCACGACATTCCATTTGGCAGACAAGAGAGACCAATTTCGAAGAGATCGCAGGCTCCAGAAGAACTTTCCCGCCCGTCCACCGAGCAAGCTTGAGACAACTTCGGGAAATAAGTCCTGAATCCAATTGACCAGAAGTGCACCCCGGAGTCGAGTCACCATTGCAGCGAGAACCGAGATCAACGGCGGGTCGGTTTTGGCCACGATGACATCGTCTTTTTTCGTCAGTGCGAGTAAACTCCAGAGGGCACTTGCGTAAAACGTGGCATAGTCGAGCGTCCGGCCAGGTAAGTGCCGCCGGCCGAACATGGTGGACCAGACGCGAACGACACGGACGCCTTGCTCGTTGGCTCTTGCGGGGTAGAGCGCCAGTGGGTTGTCGTAGGTTTGCCGGCTTGTCACGACAGCAACCTCATACCCCGCTTCTGCGAGGTGAACCGTCACGTCCGTCAACAATTGACTCGTTGCAGAGTGATCAGGAAAAAAAAAACGATTGACGAAAACGATCTTCATCTTCTACTTGTGAGCTGTTGAGGAATCATTGTCGAGAACACAAGCTCCTCTCTCGAGACGCTGCAACTCATAACAGCAGGCATCGACGTAAAATCTAAACCAAAACCCCTGTAACCCGTGATAGATCAACCCAGGAGTGCCGTCAAGAAACCCGCCTCTGATCACGTATCGAGTGACGAAATAGAGAAGCGCTCGAAAAAACATGGGCATCCTTGAATAGAGGCTTGATCGCAGCCACCGCCTTCTCTCAATGGGCGATCCGATCAATTTGGCTTGAACGGCAACCGACGCGTCCCTTCCCGGCCCCTTGAACAGTTCGCGGGCTTCCATTTGTGCCCACTTATTGTGCCGCGCAGTCCATGAAAAGAGGGATGTGGCGGTCAGTTCGAGTAAATCTGCTTCTATGAGGGCAGTGCGGCCTTCGACGAGGAAATGCTGGTCATATTCCCGGTCTTCACAACGGCCGGATTGCCTTCGAAAGACTCTGCAGTGGTACGTGGGATACAGGCCACCGTGGACAATTGGTTTTCCGAAAAAGATGATTTTTCGTCGGACCATATATCCCGCGTAATCCTGTGTCGAATGCGACCTCCCGGCAAACAGTTCACCAAGTCGAGCAGCAAGTTCCGGCGATACTCGTTCATCAGCGTCGATATGAAATACCCATTCATGCGACAGCGGCACATTATTCTGTGCCCAATTTCTCTGGTGTGAGTAGTTTTGGAAAGGATGCGTAAGGACTTTCGCCCCGTACTTGCTGACAATGTCCAATGTCCGATCCGTGCTTCCCGAATCGACAACAAAGATCTCCTGCGCCCATGAAACAATACTTTCCAAACATGGCCCAATATTCTGCTCTTCATTGAATGTAAGAACGATGACGGATAGGGGCAATTTCTCTGGTGACATTCGTTTTCTCTGTGAATACAAGCAGTGTGTTGGCAGGAAACTGACCTGCTCAATTGGCCTTGACAGAAGACCGGCCACTCAGTTTATGCGCGTATGTTGCTGACAGGGTTCCATTCACTTGGGCGGGTTACCCTCCAGGTTACCTGCCACCAATTGGTTCTCCGGCCCATGAAATCAGGCGAGCGGAGCTAATCGAGCAGCGATTTCTTCGTAGGGAACGAATCGTCGCCTGTTTAGCTCAACGAAAAGTCTAAACGTTTGGAGAGAGATCGGGGTTCGTTTTCCCAGTTTGGCGAAACAGGAAGCATACCCACGCACGATTCCTTCAAGGGCAATGGGCAGCTGGCGAATGTTGCTTGCGCCTCTTGCGACGCAACGCGCGGTTTGAAGGCCCAGCAATGGAATCAGCACGGGCAGTGGCGCTGTATACCATGATGCCAATATCATGTTTCGGTAAAGCCATACATTTTTCCCTCGCTTATGCCTACCCTCTGTCGCCGGAAAATGATGTATTGGGTCGGTCATAGCCAACCGTACCACTCTGCCAGCATTCAGCATTCGCTGAGAGTATTCAGGCTCTTCGCCCCAGTGAAAAAGATGGCCTTGAAACCCTCCCAAAGCCAAAAATAGATCACGTCGTACAGCATAGCCGGCACCTGTAAAAGCATGCATAACCCAGAACGCGTGCTTTTCACTTGGCCTGCCTGCATAAAACTCTCGCGGAACTCCCCCAATAATGTTGATTAAGGGTAGTGCTAATGCCCCCACTCGTTCCTCTGAAAAATGTGGTAGTGCCTGAGAAATAATATTTGGAGTAGAAAAAATCGCATCATCATCTAAGGAGAAAACAATGGGGCTCGTGGCAATTTCTGCTGCACGGTTTCTTTGTACAATCAGTCCGCAGCGAGTCTCGGTTGCCACAAGTCGCACCATTGGGAACTCCGCTGTTACCATTTCGCCGGTCCCATCAGTGGAAGCATCATCCATCACAATAATTTCGACTTCCTCTTGTTGCGCTAGGGTGGATGTGATGGCATCCCTAAGCAACTCTTTCCTATTCCGAGTGGTGATAACGACCGTTGCTGCATATTTTTTGCTTCCGTTCATACGTCTCCCTGGCCACCTGCATCATTGAGGGTCCGGTTTCTTACGACCCGCGCTGGGTTGCCACACACAACAACCCAAGGCCTCACATCACGCATCACCGTTGATCGCGCTCCTACCACTGATCCCTCACCGACTGTGACCCCTGGGCCTATGAAGACATCCGCTGCCACCCAGGCTCCATTTTCAATGACTATTGGCGAGGAGATGAGAGGCATGTTCTGCTCCGTATAGTCGTGACTGGCCGTGCACAAAAAACTGTATTGACTGACCGTGGCGTGTGGGCCCAATCGGATCGTGTTGACGGAGTAACAATCCACCTTTTCTGACAGACAGCTGTGCTCTCCCATCTCCAAGTTCCACGGTGCCCATATGTCAGCAGATGGGTAAGGGTGAGCCCCTCGACCGACTTTTGCTCCAAAAAGCCGTAGGAGAGCGCGCCGCCAGGCGTGAAAGGGACGAGGGCTTGGACGATATAGCGTTCGCCATACGGCCCGCCAAAGGAGTCGAGCAAGCTTGTTCCAGAGTGAATGCGGACTCGGACAATGCGAGAGATTTACTGCTATATCATCGTCAGCTTTGTGTGCCATGTGTTCAGAGCCCGGCAGTTGCGCTTCCGCTACTTGGCCCATGGAGGGCAAAATTCCGGTCTCACCACTGCCCCCTCGAGCATTTGTTCATGCGTCTGTCGATCCTTTGGATCGGGAAATCGCTCTCCAATTTTTCGATTCGGCACTCCGCCGTGAATTTCAAAAGGTGGCACGTTTTTGGTCACCACCGTGCCCGCACCTATGATGGCGCCGCGGCCAATGGTCACCCCTGAAAAAATAATTGCCCCAAAGCCAATCCAGACATCCTCACCGATATACGTTCTCTTCAATCCTGGTCGTCCCGAAAAAATTATCGGTTTGCCTGGGATGTCGTGGAGGTGATCTCCGCCGACAACGGCCACATATGGCGCGAGCATGGCGTATCGACCTAGCTCAACCTTGGGTCCGAGTATACATCCGATGTTGACAAAGCTGTATTCATGGGCAGCCAGATCACTCGACACCCGACAGCCGCGCGCCATGTAAAACGTATGGTGGACATTATTCAATCCAAAGCGCCAGCGGCGGTATGTCATGAGACCTTGTCGAGCCAGCTTGTAGCTCCAATCCGTGGACCGTATCAGGTTAAGAAAATTCATTAAACTACTTCGTAGGCATGTCGTAAGCCGTAATCAAGTTTGGCCTTCAGCAGGGCAACCCGCCACAGCACGCGCAATGATATTCGCCTGATACTGCGGGTTGTAAAACCTCTCCATTATCGCAATGCACTCTTGCCGTGCCGTCGCGTCTGGCCATGGGCGATGGATCCATCGTTTTAATACCTCTGCCAGATCCACTACATCACCATGCCGAAACAGGTCCCCTGTTTTTCCTGGAACAATAGCTTCCGACTCAGGCATCTGATTGTGCACATCGTCATGTGTCACCACGGGAACTCCATAGGCCAGGCTGTGCATCGCGGTCAAACCGACCTGCCCTGGAGACACTGTTAGATTCGCGGACATGATCAGTTCCGCCAGGCGTTCCTCCTCATAGCAAGCACCAAAAAAATGAACGCTGAGCCCTCGCTCTAAAGCCCTCGCCCTCAATGCCGCTTCTTCTGGCCCTTCTCCCACTAGTAGGAGAGAGGTGTGGAGGCCCTCATCGAGCAACAAAAACATGGCGTCAAGCAAGAGGTCTATGCGTTTTAGTTTGTTCAATCTCCCGGTGCATATTAGGACTGGGCAGGCAGCATTCTTAAAAAACTGGTTTCGAATGCTGGAAAGGCGGGACCGTTCGATGGCCTCTCTTAATTCACTCTGATGTCTATAGTCCAAACTGTTATAAATGACGTAGAGGTTCTCCTTGGGAAACCCGTTTCTTATTCCAATCGCTTTCGCCCTATTGCCGTACAGCAATAAACCGTGTGCGAGCCTATAAAACAAATTCCTAACAAGCCGTTTCAGGCCACGCTCATCCCTCACCCACCCGTGCGTCCAAAATAAAACTCGCTTCCCCAGCAGCCTCGCCAGGCCAGCCGAACACCACGTACTTAAAAAATTCGCATTCCCCAGAAAAATTATTGCGTCCGTTTCTGGTTGCATCGCGAGGCGCAACAACCCCTTTTGCCAAATGAAATTCGCGCCGAGTCTAAAGCAAGGAGACCAACGCCATCGATCCTTGGGCGGCTCCCATGCCTCGATCTCGTTACTGGGTTCATGTAAATCGCTTATCAAGAAATAATCGATGGCCTCCGACGCTAGCAGCGTCTGCATGATCGCCGCGCGGTAATGGGCAAAAAAGTGATAGACAACTGCAACGCGCCGCTTTTCAATACGAGAGCAAACCGTCGATTCACTCATATCTCTCTTACGACGACGCCTGGTTGGACAGATATCCAAAAGAAAGACTGGAAACCTCGGTTGGGGATTGGGCATTGGAGCCTCTTCTTGCCAGGACTTTCTCGAATCGTCCCAGCCCGATCCCCAACATAAAGGGTTCAAGATTAACCAGTAGACTTCCCTGCTTGAGCGAAAGGATGACTGTGAACAGATACATGCCGAGAAGGCCAGCCACGAGCATTTTAAAATCCGAATCACCTTGCGACAAATGAAGTGCCCTGTAGGAAGAACGAAGCGTCAGGAGGAAGATCACTGCGTACAAAGCAAAGCCGAACACGCCTTCTTCGGCGAGCACCTCTAACGGTAGAAAATGCGGATAAATTCCGAGTATGCGATGGTCGTAGGCTGCTGAATTGCCGAGGCCAAAGATAAAGGTGGTTGGTGTTTCAGCGGCGAGTTCTACCATTAGCAAAGCATTGTCAAGCCGCCCGGAAACATCCTGTTGGGCGGATTGTTCGTTCCATCTTCCCTTTCCGCTTGCAACCTCTTTTCCCCAAAATTCTTGCATGGTCCAACCGATCGCGACGCTGATAAACAGTACTACCAGGGCAAGAACAGCAAATTGCTTCACGTTTCTGAGTCCACGACTAATTGGCCAGCACAAGAGGCAAGCTACCAGTACTGCTAGCAATTGTCCGCGAGAGCCTGAGCGCACAATCAACGCCAATGCCAGCGCGACGAATGCCCACTTTAGGGGAAACGACACAGCGGATCGTGGCCAGGGCTCAGTCAGAATGAGAATTATCACCACCAGGCCCGCCATTGCGGCAATGGCAAGTGGATTTCCTAAATTGCCATCAAGCACTATTCGCCGTGAGTCCCACTTCACAAAGAAGAGTAAGAGCACGGACAGAATTCCTCCAATCAGCGCCAATCCAGCATTTGCTGCATGGATGTCTCGAGCCTCAGTAATCAACAAAGGACACAGCAATATAATGGTAACAAGGTACGGCCAGCGGCTTGCCCACAGATTCAAACTAAGATCTGGGCGAGGTGCCCACTGAGTAGACGCAAATGCATAGAGAAAAAATGCCATGGTGAGCCAACCGATTGCGGGGTATCCCTTAAAAAGATCTAATCCTTTTCGGATGAATTGAATCGTGAGAGCGAATACTAGAATTCCACCAATTAGCAGATTTGTTGCGCTCTGATGATGAGCGAAAAATCTCGTAGTCGCTTGCCCCCACTGCTCTAACCCGAACATGCACAGGACACCTGCTATTGCCACAGCGGGATGCTTGATGGAGACAACAACGAGGAAGAAACAGATGCTTCCATATGCAAGTAGCCCGATCGTACCAGAGACCATGATTGAATCTTCTGCCTAGAGTATGGTTCTTCGCTTACGATATCTTTCAGATGGCATGGCAGCGGAGCATCTGCCATTATCCATAAAGCATCCGGCCGTTAATTATTATGATTCTTCTGCAAGTCAAGGCGCACATTCAAACGTAGAGAGTCTCATTAGGCGGACGAAAGGAGTACGCAATCGATTTGGCATTACTTCAGCCATCTGCAGCATTTGCCTGGGGAAAATGGTTCTGCTAGCTATCGTGAAAATGGATACGAACAACAAGCCGTTGGCGAGAACTCTTACTGCCGGTGTTAAGAACGTCATCAGAAAGCCATCCATAAGGACTGAAATACCTGCCGAAAGCAAAGCTATCGCCCACCTCTGAGACAGACTAATCAACACCAAGGAAGTAGCAATCCCGGAGGTCTCAAGAATGCTTCTCAGGTATACGAGAGATCCGGCAAATAAGCAGGATCCGGCCCCCAGGGCTACTCCAATAGCATTCTTTGTCAAAGTGGCCCCAACCATTCCGCCTGCAATAGTTGCTGCTGCGAGCAGAAGCATCATCACCGCCATCTGTTGGAAGTGTCCAAGTGCCGCCTGAGAAGCATTCACAACACTCAAAACAACCGTTATTGGGTAAAATACACATAGAATTTGGACTGGTTGGACGGACTCCAGCCACTTTCCTTGCCAGACAAGCGCTTCTAGTGGGTCGTAAATGGCGATAACTGCGAGAGTCGGAGCGGCCAACCAGGTTGCCAGCTGCAACGAACGTTCTAGGGCGAGTCTGGATCGTTGAGGATCGTGTGTCAGCTGAGAAAATGCCGGGAATAATACTTGGAACAGGTTGTGAGAGAGCAGCAGCCCAATTTGTACGACGAATTGATAGGCAAAGTAATATACCCCTAGTACCGACTTAGACACAAAGAATCCAAGGGTAAAATAGAGGCCGTTATTGAAGATACCAGTAGCGCATGCGCTCAGCAGAATCCATTTCGTTTGGCCTAGGATATACGGCCATTGTTGGTAGCCAGTTGGGTCGAGCCAGGGCGTTAATCGAGTGATCCACCAAATGGCTATACTCTCGCATACACTAGAGACGATAACTGGCAAAACAAAACTCAATGGCCCGAGACCATACCACGCGAGGCCAACCATCCCCACACACCGAATAACGGAAGAGGATATCTGTATTAGCGATAAGATGCGGAACTCAAGCCCGATGCGAAGTTTTGCGGAAAGCACGGTGGCTGGAGTTGCTACAACAGAAGCACATGCAATTACCGCAAGAACAACTTGCAATCCTGGCTCTTTGTAAGCATGGGCTAGAGCGGGAGCAATGCATAATATGACAGCGCCTGCAGCAACATTGAGCGTCAATGATAGCCAGAAGACAGGGCCCTTGAAACGATCGTAGTCACCTTGTTTTTGAATAAGAAAATTCCGAAGTCCATTGTCTGATAGTAAAGCCGTAAAAGAGGTGACAGAAACGGCAATCGCATATAGTGCAAAATCGTCGTGACTCAGAAGCCATCCAAGGGTGATTTGGGCACTAACTCCCAAAATCTTCGCGGCTCCAGTATTAAAGAGCATCCAGATTGCGCTCCACCTGACCGTGTTTCTCAATGGACGCCCCGTCATTGGCGGGCTAGTGTCGAGGTTATTCATTTTTTGAATATAGGAACGGATTAATCTAATGAACTCGCGCGCGTCGCATCGGATTTAGTGAAAAGGTTTCTGACATGCATAAAGCATATGATCGCGAGCTGTGATCCAGACTGGTGCTCGACGACAGAGAAATATTTGCGCAAGTCTCCGAAGCCTCAGGCCTCGCAGTCTATTTGCTGCCATGAAACCCAAGTTCTTGCTTGTCTCAATAGTTCTTTGCACAAGTGTTGACCTTCTTTGTCGAATTCTTCGGTAGTAGAGGCGTTCCATTCCTAACTGCGCGGCCATAAAGTCAAAAGTGGCAGCACAGTAAAAACTGACATGCTCTGGTAAGCTACAGTACCAATGTAGATTCCGCTCCAAGCGCCACTGCCAGGCGGCCGAGTCTCCTGTTTGTATCAAGAGCACACCTCCTGGACGTAGGAGGTCTCGAGCGCGTGTGAGGAAGGGCATGGGGTCAAGAAGGTGCTCCACCACATCCAGTACGGTGATTCTGTCGAAGTGATGAAGAGTGGGATCGAGACCAAAGATCGATTGACCAAGAATGTGAACGCCATTCGCTGCCGCTTTCTCCGCAGCCTTCCTGCTTGGCTCAACTCCAAATAGAGTGTATTCATCGCGTAGCGTTTTGAGGAAGGCGCCATTGTGGCACCCGATATCCAGTATCGAACGAGCAGGGCCGAATTTCTTGAGCACATTGCGGACACTACGGAATCGTTGACCTCCGTCTGCATCAATTTTTCCCCACAAATCGTCGCTGCTATTCGCATAACACTCCGCGAGCGTGAGTTCTGAAATCGCCGGACTTTTAAATTGAAACGCACAGCGGTCGCAGCACCGAAGTTCAAATCTTGTTCCGCATAGATCAACTGCTGATCCGGCAATCAAGGCTGGTTGTGCATGGTAAATTTCTCCGACCCCGTTGCACTGACTGTTGAAGCAGATCGGGCATGCAGTTCTAGTTTGGGATAGTGGTCTCATTGTGCAGCCAGAGTCTAAAGGCGCGGTTCTCGAAGACTCCCATCGTGTTGGCGCTGATACCCCCACCAATCATGTCCTGAAAATTGTCTGAGGCGGTGGCCAGAAGGGACAAACAACAGGTCCATGTAGCCAAGCACATCATCTGATGGCCGTCTTAGGATCCCCATGACGTCGAACCAGGAAAGGCCTCGCTGTCTCATGAATTCGATCACCTCCTCGACAGTTGGCATTTTCGGATGCACACGATAAAAATTAACCTCGATGAGTATAGCCTCGCATTTGTCAATTAGCGTGGTAGCTCCTTTCAATACCTCGAGTTCATATCCTTGAACATCCAATTTAATAAAATCCGGTGGAGGGATGCGTTTTTCAGCGACCATTTCGTCGAGCACCAGCATTTCAGCAGTTGACTTAGCTGAGCTAGAGGGGGTTAGGTCATAGAGACTTGTTTGGTTTCCCCTTTCGTCATACTGAATAGTCTTGTGACATGCTCCAAGCAGACACGAGAAATACTGAAATTTTGGCAAGGTGCTACGTGCAGCTTCGAGAAGGAGTTGGTTTGAAAGATTCGGTTCGAATCCAACGATGTGAGCACTCGGCCAGGTAGAGGCAGCGAGTCTTGCCCAATTTCCTTGTGCGGCGCCTACGTCGTAGATCACTTTAGGCGTCACACCAAGAGACCGCAGGTGATTTAAACGCTTGGGCATATCCAAATGTCTCATGCTGGGGATGAGTTCGACTGCACATTGGCGCAGGAATGTTTTCAATGAGGCAGGCAACCAGCGATTCAAAATATTTTGCTTCATCTTCACTGTCGTCAAACCAATAAAGGATTGATGTTATCAATGCCTGATAAGACTTCACTCCACGAGACCATCCCTTGAGGGAGAGGCTCCCCCGTTCTCGTCCTGATGCGCGCCGTAATATGGGCAGCAAAATTGGCGACGGTATGAAAGCGCACGAATCGAGTTGCCTCAGCGGGTTGTCGATAGCTTCCCGCACTATCCAAAGCGGTCTTAATCCGCACAGCAAACTCCTCGATATTAGAGGTGCAACAGGTCCACCCGAGGCCAAATGTGGGAACTACTGCGCCTAGCCAGCCATAGTCAGAAGCCAGCACAGGTTTATGTAGAGCCGCTGCACGCACAACGATGCCGGAGGATCCTATGTGTCGAGGGTATGGCGTGCAGATCATGTCGGCAGCATTCAATCCGAGGCAGAACAGTTCATGTGATAAATACCGATCTATAAGAATTAGTCTTCCATTCCGAACATACGATTTCATTTGGCTTTCAATCAGATGCCGGACTGGAGGGTCGATCTTTCCCATCAATAACAGTCTGTCATTTACGCTCAGTTCTGCACGACAAAATGCCCGCACTAGTAAGTCAGTGCCTTTCCTTATATCTCCCGATCCCAAGCCGACAATATATCGACCATCAGTAGGAACGCCGATTTGCCGTCGAGCATCGGATAGATTAACGCGTCGAATCTGCTCAACCGGTTCAGGAATAATGTGGCACTTGGCCCTGAATTTTGTCCCGTGTTGTTTTAGTGCTGAAAATGAGATGGGATCGAGTTGATGCAAGACCTCAAACGGAAGAAATCGGGTCATGGCGAGTGATGCGATTGCGTGAACGCGATCGCGCCAATTATCCGCTGGATAGGCAAAGCTGCCTCGCATCATGATTCCCTCTATTTCTGGCTTTGAGGATAAGTCCAAGGCCCCCATAATCTTGGCAGGCCCCAGGAGCTGAGCGAGACCGTCTGCGTAGGGGACGAAAAGCTGGTCGGCGCGCTCATTCCGCAGGGCTTTTCGAAATGCATCAAGCTTGATAAGAGCGTTGCGAAACGAACCGCCATAAGGGGTGTAGCCGTGTGTCACCAATCGGAAAAATGATTCGACCTCGTGTAGATGAATTTTGTATTCGTCCGAGCCAACTGCTTTCTCACTGGTGAAGAGAATCACTTCCTTGCATAGAGGATTCAACGCCTCGATGAGGACGCGTACGAACTGCAACCTGTGGCCAGTATGGTCTAATTCAAACACTAAGGTGCGCATACTGGACCGCGTCTTAGCCCAAATATGATCAGATGCATCTCAGCGCGATCAAGGAGTAATCATTCGATTGTCTTGGAGAGTTCCCTGTCCTACTACAATCTTGACGGTAAAATCTGTCCATTGCTGAGATCACCTTTCGAGTCAATTCCGCTCAGCTGTCAGTTCACACTAACGAACCTGTGTTCCTCTTGTCCCTTCCAACGTCTGCCGCTCTGCCCGCACATCCGCATCCACCATCATCACAACTAGTTGGTCGAAGGAGACTTTCGGCTCCCATCCCAGCGTGCGCTTGGCCTTCGAGGCATCACCGATGAGGAGGTCGACCTCTGTCGGCCGATAGTAGCGAGGATCGATCTTCACATAGTCGTGCCAATCCAATTCCACATGTCCGAATGCACGGTCGAGAAACTCCCTCACCGTATGAGTTTCTCCAGTCGCGATGACGTAGTCATCCGGCTGGTCGGCTTGCAGCATCATCCACATGGCGTGCACATAGTCGCCCGCGAACCCCCAGTCTCGTTTGGCATCGAGATTGCCGAGGAACAACTCTTTCTGCACGCCTAATTTAATACGGGCTGCCGCTCGGGTGATTTTTCTGGTCACGAACGTCTCTCCCCGCCGCGGGGACTCGTGGTTGAAGAGAATGCCGCTACAAGCAAACAGATTGTAGGCCTCGCGATAATTCACGGTGATCCAGTGTGCATACATCTTGGCCGCGCCATAGGGACTGCGCGGGTAAAACGGCGTGGTCTCCCGTTGCGGGATGTCCTGCACCTTGCCGAACATTTCACTGGAGGAAGCTTGATAAAATTTGGGTTGAATCCCGGATTCTCGAATCGCCTCAAGCAGACGTACCGTCCCGAGCGCCGTGATCTCCGCCGTATATTCCGGGACATCGAAACTGACCCGGACATGGCTCTGTGCTCCCAGGTTGTAGATTTCGTCCGGTTGAATCGTCCGGAGGATCCTATTCAACGAACTCGCATCGTTGAGGTCGCCATAGACCAACTTGAGTCGGGCATTGGGTACATGCGGGTCTTGGTAAATAGGATCGATTCGCCCGGTGTTAAACGAACTCGAACGGCGGATGACTCCGTGCACCTCGTACCCTTTCGCGAGGAGAAACTCGGCGAGGTAGGATCCGTCTTGCCCGCTGATGCCGGTAATGAGGGCTTTTTTCACGTGTTGTGCACTCCTGTTCTCGGCCCGGCCACATCGGTGATCGCAAGCGTGTATTTCTACTGAGTGCGAATTGCCAGCCAATCAAACTCTCTTAGCATAATTACGAGAGAAAGTGTGAGGGCCAAATAGCCGCACCGTCGTCTTTCGAATTGAATGTCTCAGCGTGAGACAGCGCGGCGATTTATATACGTAGTTTATTATTCGACATTCCTGTAGGTGATATTTCGGCATTGACCAACGCGTCGAACGAAGGTAGTGTTCCTTCGCTGGCGGTCGCTGTCGGCCAGGGCCGAATGGAGGGGGCTTCGAGATTGATTTCTCTGCGAGTTTCATGGTGCGGGGGTAGGCGTTGCGCGTTACGCTTTCGTTGAAGACGAGTCTTTTGCCTCGAACACTTGAGGCTTCAGCCAAAGCTCTGGCAGCCGGGTCTCCTGAAGACTGGTGGCATGAGGCAAGAGAACGCGGATTGTTCTCTCTCTTTCGACTGCAACGGCAACTGGGTAGCCGGTGGTTGTCCCGCTCGTTTTCGGAACAGGAGATCGCTACGGCCTCGTTTTGCCGAAGCGCCTATCCGGTGCTTCCTTCCCTTCCCTGGCAGTGCGACTTCGATGGGGAGGCGATTGAAGAACTGCTGAGCGGCCGCTTGTCGGTGTTCGGACAGCCCTGGCAATGGACTGCCGACGGATCCTGCTGGCACCAGGCTCCGGACACGGGGCGGGCCTGGCCGCGCCGATTCTTTCCCAACATCCCGGTTCACACGGGCAACCCGAGCGGAGATGCCCGCATGATCTGGGAACCATCACGGCTGCAGCATCTCGTGACGCTGGGCTTGATCGCGCAAAAGGCTGATCCCCCCATTCGGGCGCGTGCGGTCGCGGCAGTGGAATCTCAGTTTCTGTCTTGGGTTGCCACCAATCCCCTCTTGAGCGGCGTGCATTACGTGGCGCCCATGGAATGTGCCTTACGTCTGCTCGCGAGCTGTTATGCATTGGACTTGATTCGTTCATGGATGCAACAGCCTAGACAAGTGTGGGGCGCTCTCCTGACGTTAGTTTCGGGACATGCGGAATTGATCCGGAAGCGTCTGGCGCTTCGTTCTCCGATTCCGCATGAAACGCTGGCGGGATCCGCAGCATTGGTTCATGCCGGCAGTCTCTTTCCAGAGATGGAGCAGGCTGAGCGCTGGTTGGCATTTGGTCTCTATCTGTTGGAGGAGGAGACGCCTCGACACATCAGTCAGGATGGCGGCAGTCAAGAACAGGGACTCGGCTATCTCCATTTCAGCAGCGACCTCTACGGGTTGGTCGTGGCGTTGCTCGACCACCAACAGCGGCCTCTTCCTGAGAAGGTCCGCCAGGCGTTCAACCGCAGCCGCGCGTTTCTCGATGAGTTCCGCACAGTGGCTGACGACCAGTTGCCCCCCATCGGAGACGGTGAATGCGAAAGCGCCCTGTCACGGTACCTTCGCTTTCCCAACTCCGGAAGAAAACGCGCATCCAGCTTGACGACGTTTCACCTCTCGGGCTGCTCCATCATTCGCGGATCGAGTTCCCAGCGGGCGATCTTTGATCACGGGCCGCTCGGTCTGCCGCCGCGGTACGCACATAGCCATGCTGACGCCCTCTCGATGATTCTCCAGATCGGCACGCAGGATGTGTTGATCGATCCTGGCAGCTACACATACCTGGGAGATGAGGCGTGGCGTGCGTATTTCCGCGGCACGCGCGGGCACAATACCGTGACCGTGGATGGATTAGATCAGGCTGTGCCGGAGGGGCCGTTGACCTGGTCACACCCGTTCGACACGCATCTGGTCTATCGAGATGAAACGCCGGAAGGGAAGATCACCGTGATCGCTCGCCACTATGGTTACAAAGAGCGCCTGGGCGTGGTGCATCTGCGGGGAATTTCCTATGAGCCGTCCGGTTCATGGATTATTTGGGATTGGTTGACGGGTAGCGGCACACACCATCTCGCACTGAACTGGCATCTGGGATGCCAGGCGGTTGCGGTGGAAGGTGGGTATCGGTTGGAAGGATTAGACCAGCCTCTTCTGCTGACGATAGAAGGTGGGAGGAGCGAACTGTTTGCTGGTTCTGTCCAACCCGCTGCCGGATGGAAGTCCAGTCGGTATGGGAGCAAGGAGCCGACGCCGACGATCAGAGTCGAGCATCAGGGCCCGCTCCCCCATGAATTCATGACGCGAATACGTCCGGTGTCCTGACCCGCACCACCTATGGTTGACGACGCCTCTCAGTGCCAAGGTGCTCTGCCCTGATAGTCCGCAAGAGGCGGCTCTCAGGTACGGCTTGATTCTCTTCAACCGCCCTCCAACAGACGAGACAGATGCCCGACGATTCGCTCGGCTGCTTTTCCGTCCCAGAGCGGCGGAATTCCTCCGGATTTCCACTGGCCGGCCATCAAGCGGGTCAATGCCGGAGGCAGCTTGCGGGGGTCGGTCCCAATGAGTTCGTTGGTGCCGATCGTGACGGTTTCGGGCCGTTCCGTATTATCGCGCAACGTGAGGCAGGGAACGCCCAAGACCGTGGTTTCTTCCGTGATCCCACCCGAATCCGTAATCACACCGCGGGCATGTTTCACGAGATAGTTGAATTCGAGATACCCCAGCGGGTCGACATAATGCATCGATGGGAGCGTTTTCCCTGCTTCGCGAAGATTCTTCGCCGTGCGAGGGTGCACAGGAAAGACGATCGGCAGACCCTGGGTACCATCGGCGATGGCCTGCAACAGCCCAAGCAATTGCTGCTCCCCGTCGACATTCGCAGGACGATGCAGGGTTACGACGCAGTACTGCTGTGGCGTCAGGGCGAGCGACGTCCAGCAGGCCGGTTGGCGCAATCGTGGCAGCTGCTTCAGCAGCGTATCGATCATCGTGTTGCCCACGAAGAAGATGCGATCATCGGTCACACCGACTCGGCGCAGGTTGTCATTGGCCGTGTCGCTGGTGGTAAAAAACCAATTGGTAATCGAATCGGTCACGACCCGGTTGATTTCTTCAGGCATGGTCCAGTCATGTGAACGGATGCCACCTTCCACATGCGCCACGGGAATGCCCATCTTTCGGGCGACGATGGAGCAGGCCATGGTGGACGTTACATCTCCCACCACCAGGCAGAGATCACTCTTTTCTTTCGCCAGTACCTTTTCATAACCTACCATGATCCCGGCGGTCTGCTCCGCTTGTGTGCCCGAGCCCACTTCGAGATTCATGTCGGGATTCGGAATGCCGAGCTCCTCGAAGAAACTGCCTGACATGGCGCGGTCATAATGTTGTCCCGTATGGATGAGTCTGAACCGCAGGGGGCCACCTTTCGAACGAGCCGCATTCAGGGCGTCGATGATCGGCGCAATTTTCATAAAGTTGGGTCTGGCTCCGGCGATGAGATCAATGCGTTTCATGGTGTGGTTCCAGTTGAAGTACTGGGATGGAATTGGGTTGTACTCTCTACATAGCGGACCTTGGTCGGCCCGTCAACAAAAACGACGGTGAAGACGGACGAGGCCAAGAGGATGTCTAGCCGGGAGACAGAGACGAACGGTTGGCGGCTGCGGGTGGCGGGCCAGGAACGACGCTATTCCTTTTCGACGAGCCGCCATCCCTTTTTTTGAAGGCAGCGCTCAGTGGCCTGAATGATCAGGAGTTGAATGCCTTGTTGCAGCTTGGGATCGCGAAGGGTATCGGCCTGGCATTGATTGTAGTCTTGTGTGTAGAGGTCTTTGGAGCGAGTGGGATGCACCCATTCTGCGCCGCTGCAGCTGGTCAAGAATGAGAGCAATGCGAGGGAAGACAATAGGCGCGCGGGACGAGTCATGTGGGGCCTCATGGTCAGCCGAGTGAATCGTGGATTTCAGGGAAAGGAAGATAAACCGCGGAGTCGAGATGCGTCAAGCCACCGAGCGGCAGGCGTTCACGGAAGTGGTACGGAGAAGGTCACTTCGTTACCCCGTTCGTTATAGATCAAATTGGGGAAGAAGGCTTTGGCAAGAAAGAGGCCGCGTCCGTTGGCGTCATGGCTGTCGCAGGCCTTGTCATTTTGAGCGAGAAAGCGTTTCCACATGAATCCTTTGCCTTCGTCTGTGATTGCATAACGGAGCTGGCGGCGGGGCATGTCATAACAGGCCTGCACGACCACATGGCGTTCGGCGAATCGCGGATCACGACGGCGCGCCTCGATCAAGGCATCAAACGTGTCGGCACTCAGCGCCTCGTGCTTTTCCTGGTATTGGATTTCTAGACTGCCGTGTTCCACGGCGTTCACGATCAGCTCGATGAGGGTGGCCCGTAAGTGCAGGCGTTGAGCTTCAGGAAATCTTCTCGCCGTCTGCTCGATCAGCCAGGTGACGCAGGGTTCCACTTGATGCGGATCGGTGCCGATGGTCAGACGGTAGTCTAATTCCTCAATGCCCGGAATTTCCTCAAGCGCGTGGGGAACATGTTGAATCGCCCGATCCAACGCCAGGGCCAGGGCATCGGCGCAGGTTGGTTGCGGCAAATAGTCTGTCCCGCCCGCCCGCATCGCTTCGATGACGGTTTGCCCATCGGCCGTCCCGGCTGACACAATGATGGCCGTATTGGGAAACCGATTGTGGATTTCCTGGACCAACGTCAATCCGGTGCGTTCCGGTAGGAACAGATCGGTGATCACAATATCGGGCAGTGCCATGTCCGCCATCATGAGTGCCGCCTGAGGGTCCTGAGCGGTCACGACGGAAAGGCCACGCGAATTGGCCTGTTCCAGTGTGAGGACGAGGGTCTCGGAATCTGGGATGATGGCCAGTAGCGTAAGGGACGACGCTGGACCGGTCATGAGGGAAATCCTTTTTCGATGATGGTCATGAGCGCTGACTTGAGCCGCTCGGTTTCCGCATAGACCTGTTCAGCCAATGTTGCGAGCTCTTGCAGGGCAGCATTTCGCGCTGATTCTTCGAGATGTGCCGCGGAAGCCACGGTTGGCTTGGCGCAAAACTCCATAGCCGATCCCTTGAGCTTGTGGGCCTCCTTGATCAGGGTTGGGATGTCTCCCGCCGTCATGGCCATTTGGATGGCAACGAGGGCCTGCGGTGACCGTTCTACGAAGAGGCTGGCAAGAGTTAAAAATAGCTCCTGATCCCCGTCCAGCCGATCAAGTGCAGCGGTCAGGTCCATGACTGATTGAGATTCCACTAGGTCCTCCCCTTCCGCGCCTCGGCTCGATCCAGGAGTTCCAGTCCAAGTAACGCGACGTCATCGGGGAAAATGTCCCCGCCCAACCACTCATGTGCGGTCGCCATGGTGTCGGTGATGCTGTGAACCAAACTGCGGGCGCGATGCCCTTCGAGAGTAACTTGCAGGCGAGGCCTGCCCCAGAGCTCTCCCGTCTTTGAGGGCGCTTCATAAATGCCGTCGCTCAACAGATACAGTCGGTCGTGTGGCTGCATCTGTGTGCAGACGCTTTCAAACGTCGCGGTCGGATCGAACCCCAAGGGAAGACTGGCAGACGCGAGCCATCGCGATTCGCCGGCGTTGGCGCTCAGAAATGCGCCGCTATGGCCTGCCGTCGCATACGACAAGGCGTATGAGGTGAGGTCGAGGCGACCGACCCATAGCGTGAAATACTCTCCATCCTGACTCAATGGAAAACGCCGATTGGCTTCATTGACGATCGTGCCGGGATCGAGGCTGCCGACGGCCTTCACCAAATTGTCCTCGCGGAGAAAACTCATGAGTCCGACGGCGCGTAGGGCCGCCGCAACACCATGGCCTGACGCATCGAGGATGTAGAGTCCAAGGGCGTCGGGTCCCCAGGGACACACGTGAAACAGATCTCCTCCCAATGCGAGCGAGGGCTGATAGGCCCAATGCATGGCAATGCCTGGCGCCGGCATACCAGGTAACGGGAGTTGGGCACGCACGAAGGCCGCGGCCGATTGGAGTTCGCTCTCCAGCTCACGTTGCTTTGCGGAGAGTAGTTTATGTGAGCGGTCCAAATCGTCACGGGTGCGTTCGATTTCCCGGACCAACGCACTGGATCGAAGGCCTGCTTGCACACGCGCCAGGATCTCCTGCTTGTTGGCGGCTTTGCTCAAGAAATCATCCGCGCCGCGCGACAGGCCTTCGGCAATCTGTTCGGGCCGGTCATGTGCGGTCATTAGTACGACTTGACTGGATCGTAATTCGGGGTCCGCGCGGATCGCTTCACACACACTGGGGCCATCCATACCTGGCATCATCCAATCAAGGATCACCAGATCGGGACGGTGCACGCGGATCGCCGCCAATCCAGCACTTCCATCGACGGCTTCGATCACGCGATGCCCCAAACGTTTCAATCGTCCGGCCATGCCGATTCTGGTGATTTCGTCGTCGTCGACAAGCAAAATCAGCGGCACCGGTTTGGGAGCGGTCTCAACGCCGGCCGGTTGTGCTAGCTGCGGTGCGGGCTCACCCACGTAGGCTGCTCCTGAGAGGTGTCATCTGGCTGCTGGCAAACAGGTTGCGGCCAGCGCGTCTTGTTCTGAGTGATAGACCGGCAGCATCTGATGCAGATTCGCCAACGTGATGATCTCTTTTACATAACTTTGAGGGTTCAACAGTCCGATCATTCCAGGTGTGCCGCTCAGGCTTTGAGCCACGAGCGCCAGGGTCCCGAGTGCCGAACTGTCCAGGAAGCGAACGGCATGCATGTTAAGAATGAGGTGGCGACACCCGGCTGCTTTTACGCGATCGACCGCACTCTTGAACGTCGCGCGGTTTGCGTACGTCAGCTCGCCGACGAGGTCGAGAATGACGGCATTCCCGACACGTCGCTCAGTAATCTGCATGCCCGGCTCCTTCCATGCCAACGGAACAGGCTCAGGCGCTCTTTTGGGCCATCGAAGGGACGTCCGAATCGAGCAATGGAATCGTTTTATGCAGGTTGGCCAACTCGATAATCTGTCGTACCGTCGGTTGGGGATAGGCCAGTGATAAGGTCCGCTTTTCGCCCTGCACCTGTCGGTGGGAAATCATCAGGAGCCCTAATGCCGCGCTGTCGAGGAACGCCACTTGAGACAAATCGATCACAATGTGTTCGATGCCGTCAACGCTGACCGCTTTCAGCATTTCCTGAAACGGTTTGCGCTGGGTATACGTAAAGTTGCCTTCCAGCTTCAAGGTCACCTTACGGTTATTGACTTCTTTCGTAATTTTCATCTCGACTCCTCTGTGGCAAAGGTGAACAATCAGACACGGGTGACATGAGTCAGCACGGTTGCGGCGATTGCGTCGAGCGGGCGAACGACTTCGACCGCGCCGAGCTTGATGGCTTCTTTGGGCATTCCGAAGACGACGCAGGAGGCCTCGTCCTGGGCGATGGTATAGGCTCCGGCCTCCTTCATCTTGAGCAAGCCCTTGGCCCCGTCGCCGCCCATTCCGGTCAGGATCACGCCCACGGCATTGCCTCCCGCGTATTGCGCGACAGAGTCGAACAACACATCTACGGACGGGCGATGGCGGTTGACCGGTTCGTTCTGATCCAGCCGAACTGAGTAGCGGGCGCCGCTGCGTACGAGCGTCATATGGTAGTTGCCCGGAGCCACCAGGGCATGGCCGGGTAGCACACTATCCCCATCTTCGGCTTCTTTGACCGAGATGCGGCTGAGTTGATTGAGGCGGTCGGCCCAGGTTTTTGTGAACCGTTCGGGCATGTGTTGCGTGACCAAAATCGGCGGAGTATTCGGCGGCAATACTTGCAATACCTCCTTCACGGCCTCGGTTCCTCCGGTTGACGCCCCGATGGCGATGATCATGTCGGTGGTCTTGATCATTGCCGAACTCAACGAAGCCGGACGAGCCGAACCCTGTGCGCCGGCTGCCGGTGCACGACGCAGCGAAGCTGTGGCGGCGCCCTTCACCTTGGCGATCAAGTCGGCCGCGATCTCATCCATTCCCTGACGCAGATCGATCTTGGGTTTGGTGATAAAGTCTACCGCGCCGAGTTCCATGGCCCGGAGAGTCGTCTCACAGCCGGTCTCCGTGAGTGAACTGACCATGATCACCGGCGTGGGACGTCCACGCATGAGCTTTTCCAGAAAGGTCAAGCCGTCCATCTTCGGCATTTCCACGTCCAAGGTCAGCACATCGGGATTGAGCGCCTTGATCTTCTCTCTGGCGACATAGGGATCCGGTGCGCTGCCAATCACCTCAATGTCAGGATCCTTTGACAGTAATTCAGCCAGCACCTGTCTCATCAGTGCCGAATCGTCGATCGTGAGTACTCGAATTTTAGCCATTGCAAACCATCTCCAGTTTCTGTGGCATGCCCATAGGCACTGCCACCACGCGGTGTCTGCGCTTAGAAGAGCGTGATATCGCTTTGCTGTGTCGTCGGCTCTTCTTCGATCCGATGTTGATAGGCTGTTTCCCGCTCGTAAATCGTGCGGTTTTTGACGCGCTCGATCTTTTTCATCAGGACGCGGCCCGAATCGGTAAAGTAGTACACCTTCCGCGGAAACACGTCTCCGAGATCACTCTTGGCGACGCTGTAGCCTTCCGTTTTCAAAAATTGTAGGACCCACTCGGTATTGCGGGCGCCGACATCGATATTGCCTTCGTAAATTCTTCCGGCGCCGAACAGCTTGATCTCGAGCCGATGTTTCACTCCGCCTCGTTTCAGGATTTCATTGATCAGTTGCTCCATCGCGAATGACCCATAGCGGGTCGACTCCCCACCCCAGGAGTCTCCGGATTGGTGTTCCTTCGGAGCCGGGAGCATGAAATGATTCATGCCGCCAACCCCGACGATCGGATCGCGAATACAGGCGGAGATGCAGGAACCGAGCACGGTGTACACCACCATCGGTTCACGACTCACGAAAAATTCCCCTGGAAGAATGCAGGCGATTTCGTACGGGAAGCGACGATCGTGCATTCGGCGGATGTGGGAAAACGTCTCAGTATCAATAGCAGGCATGTCGATCAGGCTTCTTTCCAGTAAATGGTCGGTGCGATCGCTTTGAAGGGGTGGGTGACCCATTGCAGACTTTCCGAGTGCCCGATGAACAGATATCCACCAGGCTTAAGGTGCTGATAAAACTTGTTCACCAGCCGTTCCTGTGTCGGGCGATCGAAGTAGATCATCACGTTTCGACAGAAAATCAGATCCAGTGGCGCCTTGATGGGGAAGCGGTCGTCCATCAGATTCAAACGTCGAAATGTAATGATCGAAGAAAGATGCGGCTTCACCTTGACGAGCCCGGCACTGTCTCCGCGGCCGTGGAGGAAATGCCGTTTGATGATCTCCGGTGGAACCTCCCGTACTCGCTCTTCCGCATAGAGTCCCTTGGCGGCATGTGCCAATACACGAGTCGAAATATCCGACGCGAGAACCTGAAAGTTCCATTGCTCCGGCGCGCGAACACTCTCATACAGCGTCATCGCGATCGTGTAGGGTTCTTCTCCGGTTGAACAGGCGGACGACCAGATGCGGATCTGCTTGTCCTTCTCGAGGGAAGGCAAAATACGTTCGCGCAGGAAGTCGAAATGTTTGGGTTCACGGAAAAAGTCGGTTTTGTTCGTCGAGAGGAGATCCAGCATGCGGGTGAATTCCTCGCCGCTGTCGTCCTGCGTCACATAGTCATAGTAGGAGGCGAAGCCGTCCAGTTGGAGATGACGAAGCCTTTTCGTGAGACGCGAGACCACCAACGATTGCTTGCTGTCTCCCAGCGAAATGCCGCTTTCGTCGTACAGCAATGTCCGGATCTTTTCGTATTCCTGCTTCGAGATTGCGTATTCCATCGTGTCAGCTCCGATACCAAACGAACAATAGCATGTACACCAAATAGGCCGTGAGCATCGTACCGCTGAACGTCCAGACAAGGGCGTTCCCCATGCGTCGATGTGTCGTCATGCCGGCGACCATTGCGCCCACGCTTCCGAACCGAAGGCGATGGAGGCCCATGTAGAGATTGTACGCGCCCAATACAATCGTCGAGACCGCCAAGAGCATATGCGTAACGAAGATGGGGACGTAGAGTGACCAATAGTCGGTCTCAGGGCCTTGGAACGACTCTCGTCCGAAGAGCGCTTGTTTGAGTACGTAGGCGACCAGCCAGATGCCGACGATGGTGCATCCGACGATCATGCGATGGGAATGGTGCGAGACATCGTGGGATTTTGCGGCACGGACGCCGGCCAACACGACGAGATACGCCACGGTCAAACTCGTGAGGACGAGATACCAGAGGATGGTTTTGAGGTCCATGATTCGTCCTTGGCTAGTGGTGAAATCCGCCGGAGCTGTCGAGTTAGATCCGGCATACAGACACCTGCACCTTCCTTTATCGGTTGGCTGGACCTAGTTCTTGAGGGGGATCATGATACACATGTGGGCAGGAATTGAGGAAAGCAGAGAAACGCGAGTCCCGAGGGTGGGCAAGTATTGCCCACCCTCGGGCTCAAGATGCTAGAACTCTTCGAAATCGTCATCCTTCTTGTGGCGATCATGACCGTTTCCGGCTGCCACACCCACCGGCTTGGCATCTGCCGACTTTGATGAGAAGCTTGGCTTTTTCAGGACCGGCTTCGCGGCGGTGATACCAGGCTTGGTTGTAGTCTTGGCCGCCGGAGCGGCATTGCGTGCGGACGTATGCCCTCCGGACGAGTTGACCACGAACACGTCCATCTGGCTCATCAATTCCTTGGCCTGATCCTTCATCGACTGACTGGCCGATGTCGTTTCTTCCACCAAGGCGGCGTTCTGTTGGGTCGTTTCGTCCATTTGCATGATGGCCTTATTGACCTGATCGATGCCCTGGGCTTGTTCCTGAGACGCTGCCGTGATTTCAGCGATGATGTCGGTCACGCGCTTGACCGAGCTGACGATCTCTTCCAGCGTTTTCCCGGATTGGTTGACCAACTCGCTGCCGTCGCTGACGCGCTGGATCGACTCGTTGATCAATCCCTTGATCTCTTTCGCGGCCGTCGCGGACCGCTGAGCCAGATTGCGCACTTCTGCGGCGACGACTGCGAAGCCTCGACCATGTTCCCCTGCCCGAGCCGCTTCCACCGCGGCATTCAAGGCCAGCAGGTTGGTCTGGAACGCGATCTCGTCGATCACGGTGATGATGTCCGCGATCTTCTTGCTGCTCTTGTTGATCTCGCCCATCGCTTCAACCGCACGGACGGTGACGGAACCGCCCTTATCGGCGATATCCCGTGCCGCGATGGCCAACTGGTTGGCCTGCTTGGCATTATCAGCATTTTGCTTCACGGTCGAGGTCATCTCTTCCATGGAGGCCGAGGTCTCCTCCAGCGCACTCGCCTGTTCCGAGGTGCGTTGAGAGAGGTCTTCGTTGCCTTTGGTGATTTGTTCCGCCCCTGAGGACACTGCCTGGACGGCTTCCCGTACGGTCGTGATGGTTTGGGTCAGGTTTTGAACGACCGCGTTGATGCTGGTTTTCACTTTATCCAGATCACCGCGATAGGTCTCAGTCATTTCCAACGTCAGATCGTTGCTTGCCAATCGTCCCAACACCGCTTGCGCTTCCGCTACCAGCTTCTCCATATCGATCTGCGACTGCTTCTGCGCGGTGATGTCGGTGGCAAACTTGACCACCTTATATGGCTTCCCGCTCGCATCGAAGATGGGGTTGTAGGAGGCCTGGATCCAAATCTCCCTGCCGCCCTTGGCGATGCGCTTGTAGACGCCGGTATCAAACTCGCCGCGATTCAGTTTCGCCCAAAATGCCTGGTACTCCAGGCTGTTGGCGAAGGCTGGATCGGCAAACATCCGGTGATGTTTCCCCTTGATTTCATCCAGGCTGTAGCCCAAGCAGGCCAGGAAGTTGTCGTTGGCGGTAACGACGGTGCCGTCCAGGTTGAATTCGATCACCGCCTGCGACTTGCTCATGGCGAGAGCCTGCTGCTCCATCTTGCGTTTCTCGGTGACATCCGCCCACTCCAAGGCATTGCCGAGATACTCGCCGGTCTGGCTCATTACCGCGGTGACCAGCAGGCTGAGGGTCAACGGGCCGATCTGAATATCCGCCTTGTGCGGCATGTTCCCGGGATCGGCCAAGATTCTGCGCTGCTTGCTGGGATCGAGATGGAACTCATCGATACAGGTTCCCACCACCGTATTGATGTTGAACTTGGGCAATACTTTCTTGATTTCCGATTCGAGGGCCGCAAGGGTCCTCTTCGCGGTGGAGTTGGCATAGGTGATGACCAGATTGCGGTCACAGAGCAAAATGTTGTTCTGCGATTGCTCGAGCGCACCCAGATAAAACCCACTCATATCAGTCTGCGCTGGCGTTTTCTTTGTTTTCGCCGTAGCCTTACTCATCGTCTTCTCTCCTTGTGTGTGGTGTGCGCGTTTTGCGCCCGCAAGCATAATGGTCTTAATGGCGGTGTAGGCGTCGGTCCAGGCCTGCTTGACTTCGGGTGTCCAGGCCTCGCCGGCGAATTCGCCTAACACGGCCAACAAGTTCTCTCCGACCGCGTCGTAGTGCGCGGGCTTGGCGCCGTATCCGACATGTCTGGCCCCCATGTCCTGCAGCACCGGTGTGAGCTTCTCAGGACGGCGAATGTTCTGGATAACCAACACCAGGGAGGCCAACAGCTTTTTCTTCTGTTCCGGGATGGAGGCATTCTTGAACAACGGCTTCACGGCGGGATACTTCTCGAACAGCCGTTCGTAGAAGCGGGTGACCAACGCGTCGCCCTGGGGTGCCACAAGTTTAAAGCTCGATTCCAACAATTCAACGTTTAATCCCATGTCGTAGTCTCCTCGGGTGCGATGGTTAAGCAGCGATCTTCTCGGTTTCCGTCATATCTCCGTCGGTCAAGAGGCGATCCATATCCAGCAACGCGACCAGTTTGTCTCCGGCCTTGCCGATGCCATTGAGAAAACTGACATCAACCTGGGCGCCGAACTGCGGGGCCGGCTGAATATCTTTCTTATCGATATCGAGCACGTCGGAGACCGCATCCACGACGAGGCCCATGATTTTCTCTTTGACGACCACGACGACGATCACGGTGAACATCGTGTATTCGATCGTCGGCATTCCGAACTTCGTACGGAGCTCGACAATCGGGACGATGGTGCCACGCAGATTCAACACGCCCTTAATGTGAGCTGGGGTGTTGGGGATGCGGGTGACTGCCGTATACCCCTTGATTTCCTGCACCCGGAGAATGTCTACGCCGTAGAGTTCTTCTCCGAGCTGGAATGTCAGAAATTGGCTGCCGTCAGTGGTGATGCCCATTTGATGATTCAACTCTTTGTTTGTGGACTCCTGTTCAGCCATCGTCTCCTCCCAGCCTTTCCGTGAAATCGCCGCCTCAATCGTTTGAGAATGTGTGGTTTACGCCGCCTTGGCCGTACCCTTTCGAGAAATATTGAGCAACCCGCGGACATCCAGAATGAACCCGACCGTGCCGTCGCCCAGAATGGTGGCCCCGGCGACGCCTTCGATCTTTCGAAAGTTTTGCTCCATGCTCTTGATCACTACTTGCTGCTGTCCGAGAATCTCGTCGACCATCACGGCGACGCGTTCGCCCTCCGTTTCCAGAATCAACAGAATCGCCTTGGTAGGATCTGAGAGCTCTGGTTCTAACCGGAAGACTTCGTAGAGTCGCATGAGCGGCAGATAGGTGCCGCGCACGTTCACCAGCTCCCCTTTGCCGACGAGCGTCTTGATCATCTCACGCTTGGGCTGGATCGATTCGAGTATCGACAGCAACGGAACGATGTACGTGTCCTTGCCGACTCGAACCGTCATGCCTTCGATAATCGCTAGTGTCAGCGGAAGCTTGAGTGTAAAGGTGGTGCCCTTGCCGGCCATGGTTTTAATGCTGACCGTGCCGCCGAGCCCCTCGATGTTACGTTTCACCACATCCATTCCGACCCCGCGGCCGGATACGTCCGTGACTTTTTCTGCGGTCGAGAATCCAGGTTTGAAAATGAGCATCCAGATCTGCTCATCCGACAGCTTGTCGGATTCTGCGATCAGTCCTTGTTTGATGCCTTTGGCCAGAATCTTGTCTCGATTGAGACCTCGCCCATCGTCCTCCACGGTGATGCAGATATTGCCGCCCTCGTGGAAGGCATTAAGGCGAATGATGCCCTGCTCAGGTTTGCCGGCCGCGATGCGTTCGGTCGGTGGTTCGAGACCATGATCCGCGGAGTTGCGCACGAGGTGCGTCAATGGATCGCCGATGGACTCGATCACGGTCTTATCCAGCTCGGTTTCCTCGCCGGACAGAATCAAATGAATCTTCTTACCGGCTTTACCGGAGAGATCGCGGACAAGACGCGGGAAGCGGCTAAAGGCATTTCCGATCGGAACCATACGAATGCCCATCACACGTTCTTGAATCTCGCGCGTGTTACGCTCGAGCTGCGCCACGCGTTCCAGCAGGACGGGCAGCTGGCTCATCTCGAATCGGGAACCCAGATCACTGAGCATGGACTGCGTAATGACGAGTTCGCCCACCAGATTGATCAACCGATCAATCTTGACGGTGTCTACACGGATCGACGGAGTCTCCGCCTTCTTCGTCGGCGGAGTGCCTTCCGATTGAAGTTTCAGCGCGTCGGAGATTTGTTTCGGCGTGGCAATATGTTGTTCGATCAGGATTTCGCCGACTCGCTTCTGTTGAGACAGGGCTTGATTGAGTTCCGTTTGTGACACCACGCCGGTTTCGACGAGGATTTCACCCAAGGGCTTGACTCCATCCGACGGAAGGGATGGTGTCGGTGCCACCTGGCGATCGACAATCGTCAAGGTACTGTCTTCCCGAACAAAATCAAACACGGCCTCGATGACTTTGAGATCTTTGGCCGTATCCAGTTCGATCGTCCAGCCCAAGTAGCATTGTTCGGGATCGAGATCTTTGAAGGCCGGCAATCGGCTGGCGTCGAGTGTCACGCTGGTCACGGAACCGAGCTCTCCCAGTTCTTTGATGAACTGAGTGGGGTCGAGCCCACGCTGAAACAGGTAACGCGGGGGAACCCATGTGAGTGTAAAGTGGTGGTCGCCCTTGGTGTGTGATGGATTCAGTGCGGCTGGGGCAGCCTCCTGCTTTACTGCAGACGCTCCGCTCTGACAGGCTTCGAGACGGGCCCCCAGGCCGGACACCACTGCATCGTTCGGCGCCTCGCCGGATTTGGCGCAATCGATCAGCGTCTTGAGGCAATCAAGTGATTGCAGCAACAGATCGGTGACTTCCACGGTCACGACCATCTGGCTGCTGCGGAGTTGATCCAGAACCGACTCCATTTTGTGCGTAAACTGGGAGACGGCTGTGAAGCCGAACATGCCGCTGTTGCCCTTGATGGAATGCGCACCGCGGAAGATTCGGTTGAGAAGGTCGATGTCCCCCGGACGTTGTTCGAGCTGGAGCAATCCCTCCTCGATGGTCGTCAGGTGTTCCTGCGATTCCTCAAAGAAGGCATCTTTAAAATGGGAAAGGTCAGTGCTCATGGTCTCTCCGCGTCGGTCTTCGTGCGTCGCGCGTCAGTCGATGTTTGCGTGTCGTTGCATCAATGTCACGATTCGCCTCGACGATGTCCGCTCAGCCGGGTAACACTTTCTTGATCACCGCCATCATCTGCTCGGGGTTGAACGGCTTCACGATCCAGCCCGTGGCGCCAGCCGCCTGCCCTGCTTTCTTTTTGTCATCGGAGGCTTCCGTGGTCAGCATGAGGATCGGTGTGAACTTCAGAGCCGGCATTTTCCGAATTTCCTTGATTAGCGAAATGCCGTCCATTTCAGGCATGTTCAAGTCAGTGACGACAAGATCCGGCTTCGTGCCGCCATTGACTTTGCCGACGGCCTCCTTGCCGTTGCCGGCCTCCACAACCTGGTAGCCGGCGCTACTCAGTGTAAAAGCCACCATCTGTCGCATCGTGGGGGAATCGTCGACAACCAAGACTGTTTTCGGCATGACGCACTCCTTAATTACTCTGATGATCCGGCGTTACTTAAAACAGGGTGACATTCGCATCGTCTGCTGGGGCAGCGGCCTGCGTCGTTGGCGCAAACTGCCCATTCGTGGACTGATGAAACAGGACTCGCTCCTCTTCCATGGTGTAGGTTTTGTCGAGATTCGCGAGCATATCCAGCTTGTCTGCAACACGGTCGCGGGAATGACCTTGAATCAGCGCGTCCATCAGTTCACGTACGTGCGTGAGAGGCTCAATGACATGTTCAAGTTTTTGTCTGGTGATGTCTTGGAACTGCAACGCCATGATGATTTTGCCGACATCCTGTGCGAGTTCGTCGGCGTGCGCTTTTGAGTTCATGATGGCGAACTGGAGCGTTTTATTACGTTCCGCAAGGCCGTGGGTCATCTGGTCGAGACGATGTTTAATCGAGAGTGTCTTGCTGAGATCTACCGAGGCGAGGCTCTCAACCGTGCGCATGGCATGGCTGGTGCTTTTCTGCACATCCTTCACCATGCTGTTGATGCTACTGGCGGCTTGGCCAGACCGGTTTGCCAGTTTCGTGACTTCATCCGCCACGACGGCGAATCCGCGACCATGCTCTCCCGCTCGAGCGGCTTCGATCGCGGCATTGAGTGCGAGCAACCGCGTCTGGTCGGCAATGAACTCGATCTCGCCGATCATGCCGGTGATGGCCTTCGTACTGCGTTCAACCTCATCCATGATGGTGGCGACATTCAGAGCCATTTCCGACGACTTCATGACGTCACTGACAAACCCTTCGAGCATGGTGTCGGTGGTTTTGAGGACGGTGTCCAGATTGAGTTCGCCGCCGGCGCCGCCGTACAGCGTCATGAACTCCTTGCCTTGAGCAGTGGCTCGAGCGGCGATCATGCCGAATCGTTGGCCGAGATCGGTCGCGGCTTCTTCGGTTTGATGAATGACGCTCTTCATTTGCGCATTGAGCACGGTCACGAGTGGGATCATCGAATGCCCGAGTTCTACCCAAAGCGCGTTGTGCTCAGCGTGTTCCTTGAGCATGACGTCCTGTGCGGAGCGAACCTCGGTGTTATTCGAGGGGTGTTGTCGTCGACACCAAGCCCAGGACAGATAGCCGCCGAGACAGAACGCACAAATTACGTACAACCAGTCGAGAATCATTGGTGCCTTTTTCCGTACGTACGCATGAGGTCAGAAATTATGCGCCCAACTCGGCCATTCGGGCTCGCATGGAATCAGTGATGCCTGTCAACACGAAATGCTCCGATTGTCGCATGGCAATCAATAATTGAATTGCCGATGCGTCAAGCTTATCGACTTCGGAGAGGTCCAGCTCCACCTGAGGATTGGCGGTGCTTGCCTGCTTCAAATCCTCGCAAAGTGCCCCGACCTCAAATATCGTCAGATCACCAGCCGGTTTCACAGTCATACACAGGTTCCTTTCAGAAGACGCACGCTTGCTGGCGTAACGCTGTATCGGTCTGTTGCATACGTTTCTTTACACGTAAGGGTGTGTCCGTAAGACCCATCTGGAGAGGCTGATCTGCCCAGATGGCTGCCGACCAGTCGGCTCAAAAAGGCATCGCCGGAGGCGGTGCCCCAGGCAGCATAGAATCGAGGGTCTCTTCCGTAAGGGTTTTTTCCAGAATGATGATTTCTACCCGTCGGTTTTTGGTCCGCCCTTCCGGCGTATCGTTCGTGGCAACCGGTTTCGAATCGGCAAATCCCGTGGCAGATAGATGGGTGATGGGTACTTCGTACAGCTCTGAGAAGATTCGGACCACCATCACTGCGCGCACGGCCGACAGTTCCCAGTTCGATGGGAATTGAGCCGTTCGGATCGGGACATTATCCGTATGGCCAAGGATCCGGACATGGCGATCCATTTCGATCAGAATCTGCGCAAGAGATTTCAGAAAGGGTAATGCCTCGGGCCGAACACGAGCCTCACCGCTGGCAAACAGAATGGATTCAGGCAAGGAAATCATGATGGTGCCGTTGCCGGTTTCCACGATTTTGATATCCGGCATCTCGAGAGCCAGTGAGGGGTGAATTTTCTTCAGAATCTCTTTCATCCGTCGAATGACCGGCTCATTGGCACTTGCCATGTCGGTGTTGATCATTTTTGGCTTTGCGTCGCCTACCGCAAACGGGAGACGGCTGGTGGGAGTACTGTTGACTGGATTCAAGGCGGCTTTAATGGAGTCACTGACGGTTCGATATTTTCCTTCGTTTACCGAGGAGACCGAATACATCACCACAAAGAATGCGAACAGCAGCGTGATAAAATCCGCATAGGACACCAACCAGCGTTCATGGTTCTCGTGTTCTTCGTGTTTCTTCTTCGCCATGGCATCAGCCGATACACGTCATCCGTCAGTCGTAAGCCGTTGGTGTGTCGAGGCACAAGGCGACATACCGCGTCATTTCTTGTCGTCCTTGGTGCGTTCGTGCGGAGGGAGGAAGCTTTCGAGTTTTTCCTGTAACAGCCTGGGGTTTTCGCCTTGAGCCAGTCCGACAAGCCCCATAATCACCATCGTGCGCAAACCGGCCTCTTCCTTCAACTTGAACTTCATCTTGTTGGCAATGGGGAGAAAAAATAGGTTAGCCAAGCCGACGCCGTAGACGGTGGCGACGAAGGCTACCGCAATCCCGCCGCCCAGTTTCGAGGGATCGGCCAGGTTTTCCATCACGTGGATCAGACCAAGGACGGCGCCGAGAATACCGACCGTTGGCGCGTAGCCACCGGCGGCCTCCCAAACCTTCGCAGCATGAACGCCTTCTTCCTCGTGATGTTCAACCTCGATCTCCAGGATTTCCTGGAGCAGCTTGGGGTCGGTGCCATCCACAATCAGTTGAATGCCCTTCTTGAAAAAAGGGTCATGCAGGTCCTTGATCTTTCCCTCCAGTGCAAGTAGCCCTTGTTTCCGCGCGACATTGGCCAGATCGAGAATCTGCGTGATTGTGCCCTTGACGTCATGCGGGGGATTGGTAATGACGAGGGTGGCGCCCGTCAGTGCTTTGATCACGACAGAAAGAGGGTTTTGCACGCAACAGGCCCCAAGGGTTCCACCCGCAACGATGATGAAGGCCGTCAACTGAAGAATGGAGCTGAGATGCCCGCCTTCCAGCGCTTGACCGCCGATGATCGACCCAAGGGCGACGACAATGCCGAGTATTGTGGCGATATCCACGGTTCAGTTACCTCGATGCCCTGGGCTGTCGGCGTTCCCCAAAAGTACCTGTACCAAGTCGGAATGGTGGGATTGCGCCCCTCGAAATGATTTTGATAGCGTGCAGCCTGTCACAAACGTCTTGCCTGGAGGTGCTCTTGTGGGTCCTGCCGATAGCTTGATGCTCGATGCCAAACAAGCCATCCTCGATGAGCAACACCGAAAGTTTCAGGTCTTGCAGAAGGAAGGTCGTTGGACCGAAGCCATGCAACAATTTCATGTCACTCTAAATTGCGCGTCGGACGTTCTGGCAGAGTCGATTCAGTTGCTGGAACGGGTCCTCGACGCACGGAATCGTCGAGGCCCCTCCCTGCCCGATTCTTCTGATCCGAACCAGTCCTAACCCGTACCGCTCACTCCCCTTGGAGAAGGCCGGCCATGATGGCCCTTCCCTCTTGCTTAAGCTGCTTCCCGAGCTAGGAGTAGCCGACTCAGATCTACCAAGATCAGAAGCCGGTCATTGATACGGCCTACTCCCTGGGTAAATTCCGCGCCAGCCATGGTGCCGACGGAAGGCGGCGGCTCAATCGCGCTTTTGGGTACACGCAGCACTTCTTCCACCGAATCCACGATCAGCCCGACCAATCGTGCCTGCACCGACACCACCACGATTCGGGTCTGGGTGGTTTGTTGTGCGCCGGTGAGGCCGAAGAGCTTACGTAGATCCAGCACGGGAATGATGCGGCCCCTCAAATTAATGACCCCTTCTACGTAGGGCGGAGTCTTGGGGACTCGCGTCACCTCCACGATCCGGTTGATCTCCTGCACGCTCAAGACATCCACCGCGAATTCTTCACTGCCGATCAAGCAGATCACGAACTGCAGCAGATCGTCGGCGGACTTCTCGGCCAGACGGTCCGCAGGGTTGTCTGCGGCCGCCTGGATGTGAGATTGCACTTGCTGTTCAGTCGCACTCATGCTGGGCTCCTTCTCGTGGTTGGCTGCTTACAGCTTGAATCCACCCACGATTCCCTGCAATTCGACTGCCAACTGACTCAGGTCCTGACTGGCCTTCGCCGATTCATGCGCCCCGGACGAAGACTCTTTCGTGACCTTCGCGACATTTTCGATGTCGCTGGCAATCTGTTGTGTCGCAACCGATTGTTCTTCGGAGGCCACAGCAATCTGCCGGATCATATCGGCGCTTTCCGAGACCATCCGCACAATCTGGGAAAGGGCTTCACCGGTCTTATTGACCAGATCCACACCTGCCGTCACTTTCTGTGTGCCCTGCTGCATCGAATCGACGGCTCCCCGCGTATCCTGTTGGATCTGGCGGATCATATCGCCGATTTCCTTCGTAGCTTTGGTCGTCCGCTCTGCGAGCTTCCGGACTTCATCAGCCACGACGGCGAATCCACGTCCTTGTTCGCCGGCTCGTGCCGCTTCGATCGCGGCGTTCAAAGCCAGCAGGTTGGTCTGGTCGGCGATATCTTCGATCGTGCGGACGATTTCGCCGATTTGATCGGACGACTTGCCCAGATCGGAGATGATGGTCGCCGAGTTCGACACCGCTTCGGACAACTGTTGCATGCCGGAAATGGTGCTCGACACCACCGTTCCACCTTCTTGCGCGGTCTTGACCGTGTCTTGCGCCAGGCTGGCGGCCTTCCCGGAATTCTGCGCAACCTGACCGACCGTGGCGTTCATCTCTTCCACCGCGGCAGCGGTTTGTGATGCACGCGACGTCAAGGTATCGGTGCCTTTCGAAATCTCTTCGGCGGTAGCCGACAATTCGACCGAGGCAGAGGCAACCTTGTCCGTCACGTGGGCCACTTTCTTGATCATGTGCTGCAACTTCTCGATGAACTCGTTGAAGTATTGGCCCATCTGTGCGATTTCGTCGTGGCCATCAGCCGGCACACGCTTGGTGAGATCGCCTTCACCCTTGGCGATATCGCGGGAGATCTCGCTCATTTTCGCCATCGGCTGCAAGACAATGTTTCGGAGCAGCAGATAGGTCACGACAAGAATGATCGCGACGATGGCGCCCATTAAGCCGCCCGTTTGCCACATCGAACGATTTGAGAGCACAATAGCCTCGGTCATCGGCACGGACATGCTCAACATACCCAGGACATCGCCGACCTGGTTACTGGTATGGCAGCTCAGACACGCGCTGGAGGTGGCCTTATCCACCGTGGCGCGCCGGAACGTCGGTACCCCGTTTAGTTCGTCCCGGCGTGCATACGATTCGGCTCCCGCCATGATCGCCCGGATGGCTTCATTCTCGAAGTTGTCTTTCGGTGAATTGGACGGATTCATCGGGTTTTGGCTGATGAGCCGAACGTTGTACAGTCCGGTGCGATTCGCCTCTTCGCCCATTTCACGAACGGCCGTTGCAGGGAATGGGATTGCATCCGCTACAGCCGTATGGTCTTTGACCACCTGGATCTCATTGCCGGCTTTGGATTTCTTCACCTTTGCAACATAGTTTTGCGTGATGTACGCGCGGCTGATCATGATTTGGGTGGCCACGACGTTCGCACGCCCGGTCAACATCGTGTCCATCTTGGTTTCTTCCTGCTGGTACAGGACAGCGAGGCCGATCGAAATGACGACTAAAGCCACCAACGAGATGGATAAAATGAACTTCGGCCCGATAGACATGTGCTTCATCATGCTCCCCATAACTCCTCCTCTTACCCTTTCATGCGTGAACGGTTGACTTGACGAGTTCCTCTCACACCATATTCATGATTTCGCCGATGACTTTTGACAACGACACCACTTTCTCTGCACAGCCTGCCTCAACAACAGCCTTCGGCATGCCGTAGACGACACTCGATGCTTCGTCCTGCGCCACGGTTCGACCTCCTACTGCCTTGATGGCCTTCATGCCATCCAGTCCGTCATGTCCCATGCCCGTCAAAATCACTCCGATGCTCCGTTCCCCAAACAATGCGGCCACGGATTGCAGCATGATATCGACGGAGGGCGCATGAGCATGCTTTTCGTAATTGGGTGCCAATTTGACCACCGATGTCGTGATAGTTTTCTTCACGACCCGGAACTGCATGCCGCCTGGAGCCACCAACACCCGTCCCGGTTTCACCTCATCGCCGTCAACTGCCTCCCGCACTTCTAAGGCACACAGATTGTTCAAGCGTTCGGCGAACGGTTTGGTGAACGAGCTCGGCATGTGTTGCACGATAACGATTCCGGCCGGACAATCGGCGGGAATGGTCGGAATGATTTCAAAAAGCGCTTGCGGTCCACCGGTGGAACATCCAATCGCGATCAGTTTGGTGCCGCGAGTCACGGAGACGGATCGACTGCTCAACGCCTTGGCCACGGGCACCGAGAGCTTCGGTGCTCCGGTGACAGTGAGCCGTTTCAGTTTGCTGCCCGCATATCTGGCGGCAAGAACCTTGGGAACCAGGATTTTTTGGATTTCAGCGATTTTCGAGGCCACGCCGTCCAATTGTTTGGGGATGAAATCAACCGCACCCCACTCCAACGCCTGCAATGTCTCCTGTGCGCCTTCCACCGTCACGGAGCTCACCATGATGACCGGGACGGGATTCTTGGCCATGATCTGCTGAAGCGCCTGGAGCCCAGTCATCCCGGGCATCTCGACATCCATCGTGACCACGTCGGGCTTGAGCTGTTGAACCTGCTGGACGGCTTCCTCGCCGTTGCGCGCCACGCCAACCACCTGAATCTGCTTCCCCTCTTCCAACATTGTGGTGAGGCTTTTGCGCATGAAGGCGGAATCGTCCACGACCAACACGCGAACCGGGTTCGCGACGCTCTGCGGCTGTGTGAGTGGGAGTGCCATAGGGTCTTTACCGATACATCGGCTGTCCGGTGCAAAAGCTTGAATCAGCCGTCACCGTCACGAAGGCGTCCGCCGCTGATACTTAGGCGGCTTTTTTCCCCTGGTGATTGGGTTGCTGAATATAGAGCGCCAGTTTCTCGCCCAGCATTTTCGCGTCAAACTTCGTGATATAGTCCGTTGCGCCGACCGTCCGTCCCTTTTCCATATTGCAGGCTCCTGTCAGGGACGAGTGAAGCATGACCGGCAAATGCGCCAGCCTCGGGTCGGCCCGGATATGCTTGGTCAGCGTGAAGCCGTCCATCTCGGGCATTTCGATATCACTCAGAATGCATTGGATCTGATCCACCTTTTCTTTGCCCTCAGCCGTCGCCTGATCAGCCAGGGCCTGCAGCTTTTGCCAGGCTTCCCCGCCGGTCGTGGCGATCACATAGGACATGGAGAGGCGGTCCAAGGCCTTGCGAATCTGCATTCGAGCCACGGACGAATCGTCGGCAAACAAGACGCACTTCGATCTCAACTCCGGCGCGATCGTCATGCCCGCGAAGACATCGTCGTCCGTGCGAGGGCAGATATCGTTCAGAACTTTTTCCACATCGAGGATCAGGACCATCCGTCCATCTTCCAGCATCGTGACGGCGGTCACGGCGCCTTTGTTGTTCTCCCGAACAATGGCCGGTGGTGTCTTAATCGCGGACCAAGAGAACCGGATAATGCGATCCACGCCGGCCACAAGAAATCCCTGCAAGCTGCCGTTGTATTCGGAGACGATGAGGTATGGGTTTCCCCCGGGAGTTCCATTTCCCTGCCCATCCGTTTCCACTCCTAACCCCAAACTACGCTTGAGGCCGACGACGGGGACCATGATTCCCCGGATATTGGCCATGCCGACAATGCGGCTATCGGCTTCCGGAATCTGGGTGAGCTCCGGCAGTTTCATCACCTCACGCACTTTGAACACATTGATGCCGAATATTTCATTCGTGCCGAGTTTGAACAGCAGCAACTCCATCTGATTTGCGCCGGCCAGCCTAGTCCTGGCATCAATTTCATTGATCAGTGTGGACATACTTCCTCCGATCTCGCGGATACCTGTTCATCTATTTTTCTTGAACACCCGTATTCTGATGCCACGCCCTGACGCGCACTCCTTGTGTCAGGCGGCGATACCCGGGTTGTGCCAAGCTTGCGCATTTTGAACCAACTCCGAGGTATCCAAAATCAGTACCACCTTGCCTTCGCCGGTGATTGTGGCGCCTGATACGCCTTTGACGGTTTCCAGATAATCCCAGATCGACTTGATCACCACTTCCTCCTGGGATCGAAGCTCATCGACGACCACCCCCACCCGGCGATCTCCCAACGCTGCGACGACCACGTAAAACCGCTCGCGATTGGAATCCGTCGGGATATCAAACTCCTGTGCCAAACGAATGAGCGGCAGCACGCGGTCGCGCAGGTGTAACACTTCGCGTCCATTGATCGTTTTGATCTCGGAGCGCGAGATGCGAACGGCTTCGATGACGGTGCTCAATGGAATGGCGAAAATCGAACGCTCGACTTCCACCATCAAGGCCTGAATGATGGCGATCGTCAGCGGCAGCTTGATGATGATCTGACTCCCCTTGCCCGGCTCGGACTCCAGATCCACGCTGCCGTTGATTTTTCGGATGTTCGTACGGACCACATCCATGCCGACGCCCCGGCCTGATACATCTGTCACTTTTTCGGCCGTGCTGAATCCCGGCAGGAAGATCAGATTGAGAATTTCGCGATGCTCCATCGTTGCGAGTTCAGCTTCGCTGATCAGGCCTTTGGCCAACGCCTTTTCTTTGATCTTTTCAACCTGAATGCCGCGCCCGTCGTCGTTGATCCGAATGACGATGCTGTTGCCTTCCTGACTTGCGGCAATGGTCAGTTGGCCTTCTCCCGCCTTCCCTTTCGCCTGGCGCTCGGCCGGAGTTTCGATCCCATGGTCGATCGCATTACGTACCAGGTGCACGAGCGGATCACCGATCTCGTCGGCGACGGATTTATCGAGCTCTGTTTCTTCGCCGCGCATTTCCAAATGGACCTGTTTGTTGAGTTTCTGGGACAGATCCCGCACCATGCGAGGCAACTTGGCGAATACTTTTTTGATCGGAAGCATGCGGGTCTTCATCACGGCCAACTGCAGATCGGTCGTCACCAAGTTGAGTTGCGCGAGGGTTTCGCTCAGGACGCGCACCTGGGGATCGGATTCATGCTGTTGCTCCAATTGCGTGCCGATCTTGATCAGACGGTTCCGCCCCAAGACCAGCTCCCCGACCAGATTCATCACGCTGTCGAGCCGTTTGGTCTCCACGCGGATGGTGGCATCCTCTTCAACTGGTTTCGGCTGTTTTTCTTGTTTGTGCAGCGCTTGATCCAGGGCGCGCTCGGTAATCGCTTTGGCTTGGAGCAAAATTTCGCCCAGTGGCGTCTTGGGCTCCGGTTGATGCTGTTGCGCGGTCAACGCATCGAGGACCTGTTCCTTAGATGCCAATCCGTCTGTGACCAAAATTTCGCCCAGTGTCTGCGGCGGGGCGACCGGGGCTGCGGGCGGAGCCGCCGGCGACAGGGCTTCGACCTTTGGAGCAGCCACAGGTTCTGCAGGCGCGGCCGTCGGCGCCGAAACAGGCGTGGTGCCGTTCAGAATATCGTCGAGCTTTGCCGCAATTGCCCCCGTGGGGACATGACTGTCGGTGCCTGATTCCCGAATGTCGGCCATGATCGCCTTAATGACGTCGATGGTTTCAAGAATGATGCTGATGATGGCCGGGTTGACGGCCATTTCACCCTGACGAAGTTTGTTCAGAATGTTTTCGCCGCGATGGGCTACGTCCACGAGGTTGTTGAAACCGAGAAACCCGGCGGATCCCTTCATGCTGTGCATCGCACGAAAGATTTCATTGAGCAGATCGGTATTGGTTGGGTCGGATTCCAGCGTGACAAAACGCTGATCAAGGACCTCCAGCATCTCGTTGGATTCGGTCAAAAAGTCGTTGAGTATTTCCTGCATTTCATCGCTCATAGCCCACCTCAGTTAAAACCGAATTGCTTCAAAATCTCGTCGGCGAGATCTTGATCCATGGAGGTATTCTTGGTCGCTTCCAACTGCTTCAGCATTTCGCTCGCCTTGTCCTGGCTCTGTTTCGCTGCCTGCTTCTGGTACGGACCGAAGACGACGACCAGTTGAAGCAGCTTATGTTCGACTTCCTGTAGAATGGTCACGAGTTTGTTGACACTTTGCGCGACGAGGTCCTGGAAGGAGAGCGCCGTCATGATAGCGAGCAGCCGTTTGTCGTCGGCGCCGATCGCCTCTCCGATATTCTGAACCTGCTGCAGTATCTCCGGACTCGTCTGCTGCTTCTGAAGCGCTTGGGTCAGATCCTTTAACATCACCTCGAGCTTGAGATGATGATCCTGAATCGCTTCTACCTGACGCATGACCTCGTGCGTCCCCTGCTCGGTCATGGTCTTGAGATTCGTCAGATGGGTTAGGGCCTGAGGCAACTGTTCGGTCGACGTGCTGACCGGCGTACTGAATTCGGACAGCGTCTTCATCGTCGTGTCGATAAAACGGGCAAGCTCACCGAGCTCTTCATAGAGCTTGCTGTCAGGTGCCTTCTCCGTCTGCTCGCTGTCTTCCACGACCTCTTGCGCCTTTGCCGCCACGCGTGGTTGTGTCATCGTCACCCTCACCGGTTAAGAGGCGATTACTTGAAGATTTTGTTGATTTTGTCTTGCATCGTCTCTGCGGTGAACGGCTTGACGACGTAGTTGCTGACACCGGCCTGAACGGCTTCCATGAGGTTTTCCTTTTGCGCTTCGGCCGTGACCATCAGCACCGGAATCTTTTTCAACTTTTCATCGGCGCGAATGGCGCGCAGCATGTCGATCCCCATCATCACGGGCATATTCCAGTCCGACACCACAAAGCCATACGTATCGGCATGCAACTTGGTGAGCGCGTCCTGGCCGTTTTCGGCTTCCTCCAGATTGTTGAAGCCGAGTTGCTTCAGAATGTTCTTCACGATGCGACGCATCGTGGACATGTCATCGACGACAAGAATTTTCATATTTGGATCGGCTGGCATGCGATATCCTCCTTACTTACTGTTTCTCATGAATAACGGATCGGCCTGCATGAATGGTTTTGAAAAGGCCGGATGTGTCGTGCAAGGTTTCTGAAAATCCGATCATCAGATACCCCTTCGGACGCAATGCGTCTCGAAGATCTGACACGATTTGGGCCTTGGCTTTTTCGTCGAAATAGATGAGGCAATTGCGGCAGAAAATGATATCAATGCCTCGTACCAGTTTTAACCGCGGACGGTCGTAGAGATTCACGTTCATGAAGCGCACCATGTCCTTCACCGGCTGGACCAGCGTGTGTTCTTCCTTTTTCCCGGTGAAATAGCGCGCGAGCAGTGCCGGAGGAACTTTGCGCAACGAATGGGATGAATAGGTGGCCGTCCGTGCGATGTTCAGGACATTTTCACTGATGTCGGTCGCCAGAATATCGATAGTCCACCCGGCAAGCGGCGGATAGTCGCGAAGCAGCAGCGCAAGGGTATAGGGTTCGTCCCCGGTCGAGCAGGCGGCGCTCCAGATACGAATCTGTTTCGTGCCCGCATTGGTTTTCATCACTTCGGGGATCATCACCTTCATAAAGCTGTCCAGCTGGGCTTCGTCGCGGAAGAAATACGTCTCATTGGTGGTGATCACCGTATAGAGTTCGGTGACCTCACGGTCACGGTAGGCATCGAAGCGCAGAAAATTCAGATAACTTTCGAAGGTCTGACACCGACAGGCCTTCAGTCGCGGCAGGAGCCGGCTCTCGAGGAGATACGTTTTGTTGTCCTGAAAGTGGATGCCGGTCTTTTCGTAGATGAGATCGCGAAGTTGTTTGAAGGTGTCGGGTACGAGTTTCGGGACGGGCAACTCTGTCTTTCTTACGGCATTGCTGTCGGTCATCGATAACCTCGTCTGAACCCTGGGTCGTGATAAGCGAATCCGTCAGGCCGGTCTCAGGCCTCGACGACGAATCAATTCCCGTATGCCGGACCGCCTGTCCCTCGGAGAGATCAGTTGTGCTGCGTCCGGCTGTGCATCCATTCGTGAATGTCGCGCCGGAGAAACCGCCAATGCTTTCCGATT
Organism: Nitrospira sp.; assembly: GCA_016788885.1. Taxonomy (NCBI): domain Bacteria; kingdom Pseudomonadati; phylum Nitrospirota; class Nitrospiria; order Nitrospirales; family Nitrospiraceae; genus Nitrospira; species Nitrospira sp. The sequence goes on from JAEURX010000018.1 coordinate 75,358, forward strand.
TTTGAAGCCGGCAATTCACCGAGGCGCGCGAGCTTATACACCGTGGACTTCGGAACGCGCAGGAAGTGCGCCACTTCCGAGACGGTGAGAATCTCGCCTTCCGAAGGCAATACACTGTCAAGGTTTGTTCTGGTTGCTGTGGCGATAGTGTCGTTCATAACGGATATGGTATCGGTGTGCGCCGTCTCAAACTTTAGTTGCCGGTTTTTATACGATGGGGTTAAATAGGCATCATGAGGTGAGGCCATTGGGCGAGAGAGACTCCGGCCTCTAGTCCCATTCCGCGCAGACGTGTAATCCGAATGGCAGACCGCGTGAACAAGATCCTTAACCAACGGTAAGAGAGCAACCTGGATGGCTACGATTGTCTCGATCGGCTCAGGAAAAGGCGGGGTTGGAAAAAGCATTCTCGCCGCTAATTTATCCATGTTACTGGCAAAACGAGGCAAGCGAGTCGTTCTCGCCGATCTCGACGTGGGAGGTGCCGACGCGCATATCCTGTTCGGGATGCTGAATCCTCCCCGCACGCTGACCGACTTTATCGATCGCCGTGTGGAGCGGCTGGACGAAGTGCTCCAACCAATTTCGGCGCACCCCTTTCTGCAATTGCTGCCAGGGACCGGAGATACGCTGGCTACGGCAAATCTGCCGTATGCCAAGAAAAAGCGATTGATTCGCCACTTCGCACAATTGCAGGCAGACGTGATCGTCGTCGATATCGGTGCTGGCACCAGTTACCATGCGCTCGACTTTTTTCTCATGGCCGATCACTATGTCACTGTGGCGACTCCCGACCCTACCTCAGTCCTCGATCTCTACCGCTTCATCAAGCTTGCGGCCATTCGCCGAGTCCTCTCGGCATTCCTGTCGCGCGATGCCGTGAGCGAAGCCCTCTCCGAACGCGATTTCTCAAGCATCGAGGAAGTGATTCAGGCCGTCGCCGAGACGGATCCCAATGCGCGGGAGGTCGCGAGTCGAACCCTGCAAGGATTCCAACCGTACCTGATCGTCAACCGCGTCTCAGGCAAGTCGCGCGTCAACGTCTTGCACTTGAAGAAACTGTTGCAGGAGTATGTTGGTGGTGACCTGACGACACTGGGAGAGATTCCGGACGATCCGGCTGTCACACGCGCGGTCCGTAGTTTCTTGCCGGTCGTCGAATGTGAGCCGACCGCGCCCGCAGCCCTCGCCTTAAGTCAGGCGGCCGACGCCCTATTGGCGGCGATGGCGCGTCAGGCAATTCCTCCTGCCGAGCCTTCCCCCGCCCCGGAACAGGTCGCGCAAATGCCCATTCCCTCCTGAAGGAGTTTTTGCTCCGCACTCAGATCGCAGCTTTTCTCGCCCGTAGCCGTTCGGCCTGGACGTGAAGGATATGCCGGATGATGAGTTCCTGTTCGTCTCCTCCCAGTTCGATGAATTGAGTCGCGACGTGAAATTCGGCGGGAGTCTTCTGCATCGGTGTGACCCGGATGATGCGCGCGGTGGTTTCGATCATGCTGAACGGCGGCAGGATCACTTTGAGCAGCAGCACGTCATCCGCTTCGAATCGGCGAGGCGTATGAAAGCCCACTCCTCCGGCGCTGATGTCGACGTCGGTGAGTCGGGCAATCGCCACGCTGCCGGGATGACTTTTGACAAGCGATTTGAGAATGGTCTCCAGCATCCAATCGATTTTCGATACCCATGGCAACAGCGGAGAACCCGCAAACGTCTCCCCTCCACGGATCAGCAGGTCGAGTGTCGGCTTCGAGACCGCGGTGGCAATGGTGTCTTCCGTAGCCGGCGGGAGGTACGCATTCATGGCATCTGCCGTTTCATCGATTCGTCGATACTCGAGCAACAGCCGATCGTCGATGCGTAACCATTCCCGCCGATCTTCATTCTTGATGTCGTTCTGCGGGCGTTGAAACAGCCGGTCGGGCGAGGGCGTCATACCAAACCTCTACGGTGGAAGATAACGGGTACGCCAGATGCGCTGGCCGTACGATCCTCAAGCTTCACGATGTATCGTGACACGGTCAGAGGCGAGTTGTCCGTTACTTTCGCGCAATCGGTGCAGATGTCGTGTGATCTGAGCCGCCTCCACCAATAAGCCGGAGATCCCTGCTTGAGCAACCAGAATAGCGGTGCGAACTTCTTCGTCCATGATCAGAAGTCGCTGTGCGAACGTACGGTCGAGGGTGCATGCGGCCAGACTCATCCCACGCGCACGATAGCAGGCGTCGACTTGATCCCAGTCGCCGGCCCGGGCCGCATCCAGCGCTTGGATGGTAAGCAGTTCGATGGAGCGATAATCGTGAGGTAAGCTGGTATGGGAGGGACTAGCTGCCGACATGGGCCACCGCTTCTTGTCTTGCCACGACCTGCCAGCCTTCCCGTAGAGTTGTCAGACAGCGAATCGGTCCGTCGAGATGTTTTCCATTGTGCCGAAGATTGGCTTGGATGCACTGCTGAACCATATAGTCGTACAGACGGTGCAGGGACACGGCGATCTCCCCGCCACGCTCGAAATCCAGGACGCTGGATAACTCTCCGACGATGGCCATGCCGCGGTCGAGGAATCGGGCCTTATCCTTGTAATTGTTCGTGAGAATGGCTTCCCGGGCGAGCTCCATCGATTGAATCGCAGAATCGTAGAGCATCACGATGAGTTGTACCCGGTTGGCGGTCATGACTTGCGTTTGTTGGTAGGCATTGGCTGCAGCAACGATCATAGTAATCCTATGAGTTATTGTAATGCTTTGAGAGCGTTGGTTTGGCTTTGAAGTTGTTGTAGTGTTGAATCAAGTGAGGCGAATTGCAGTCGCAGCCGTTCTTCATATTGCGACGCGATATCTTCCTTGCGGCCGATTTCGTCGGTGAGCTTGCTGATCTGGCTCGTGATCGCCGTCTTCCTGATCGTAAAAGCACCGGTGTCGACGGCATCGAGAAAATCGACGGCCTTGACCACCCGGTCTGCAATGCCGCTGGATGTCGGTTGGGTGATAAACAGCGCCTTCGTGGCGCTGTAGTTATTCGCCAATGCTGTATCCAACTTCGCATTGTCGATCGTGACGGTGCCATCGCGCTCTGTCTTGAACCCGACCTCTCCCAAGGTCGTGTAGGTGAAGAGTCCAGCGACGTTACCGGAAAGCGCAGTACGTAACTGACTCAGCACATTTTTTGCCGTACTCTCATTGAAAAAAATCCCGCCGGTCTTCGTCGAGATATCATACGTCGTTCGCTCATTGACGAACTTCACAATATCGTTGTAAGCGCTCGCCAGAGCCGCGATATTGCTTTTGACGCTCTCGGGGTCGGTGGTGACATTGACCGTGACCGGTTCCGGTGTGGGTGTCGTGACAGTCTTGGACTTCAGGGTCAGCGTGACATCCGGAATGGCATCGCTGATCACATTGCTTTCGCGTTCAATGGAAATCGTCGTCTGATCCGGTTCCCCGATGACGACAATAGCGTTCTGGCCCGCTTGAAGCGTACTGCTGCCTCCGGATCCACTCGCGTTGGTCAAGTCTAAACTCGTGGTATCCGTGACGACCGTCACGGCATTGGCGGCGCCGGTTGCAGCGGCGGTGAGGGTCAAGCGATAGGCCGGACTTGCCGTCGTTCCGGTATTGATCACGGAGGCGGTGACACCGGCTCCAAGATCGTTAATGGCTGAACGAAGGTCGTCAAGTGTGGCGCCATCATTGAGCGTCACGGTTTGATTCGCACCGCTTCCGACTTTGAATGTAAAGGTGCCTGAGCCGCCGGACACGATCGCCGTGGTGGTGGAGGCAACCGCCTTGGCAGCGCTGTTGGTAATCTGATGCGCTTTGGCTAATTGAGTGACCTGTACCGTATAACTGCCGGGGGCCGCGCCGGCGCCGGCCTGGGCGGTCAATTTGGTCTCGTCGCTGACGGTGGTGGCCGTGCGGTCGAAGCTATTGGGCAACCGAAGCGCGTTCGCGGCGCTCTGCAACGCGAGCAGCTTCGTGCCCAGGGTCCCGTAGTCGGTCAGTTTGGTCTGCAGGTTATTTTTCTTGGTGTTCAACGCGTCGATGGGCACGCGTTGGACTTTAACCAGCTCGGTGACGACCTGGCCAAAGTCCACGCCATTGCCTAACCCGCCGAAACTGATCGCCATGACATCCCTTTCATGTGGCGAAGGAGGTTACACCTTGTGGTGCAAGAGCAGCCCGGTGGGCGTCTCCAGCCTCTTGGCCAGATCAATGACTTCCTGCTGTGGAATCTGGCGGATGACAGTACCCGAATCCCCATCCATCACCTTAACGACTACCCGGTCGAGATCTGGATCGACGGTAAACTCCAGTCTAGAGTCTGCCTTCTTGAACACCTCACGCACACGCGTGAGAGCCTGTTCCAAATCCTTTCCTTTCGTCTCAGCTGTAGACGACTCAGGCTCTGGAGCCTTGGCCTCGACCTTCTTTTCAGTCGAATGCTGTGGCCCATTCTGCGTCGCTTGAAGCGCGGCTGCGGGGAGGTCTTTATAATTGGAAACATCGTGGACCATGTTACCCTCCTAGGATCAGTCCGTGGGTAGCCCTCCCTGCGGAGGGCTACCCGTCGGGTGACGCCTTATCCTCGCAGCAGCGCTAACGCTTGCTGTGGCAACGAATTGGCCTGGGCCAAAATTGCGATGCCGGATTGGGTGAGGATCTGGTTCTTCGTGAACACAGATGTTTCCTGAGCAATGTCCGCATCTCGAATCCGCGATTCGGCCGCGGTGAAGTTTTCGGCCGTAACCGTCAGGTTCTGGATCGCGACTTCGAAGCGGCTCTGGATGGAACCGTAATTCGCGCGGGCGGTTGCCACCGCGCTGATCGCGCTGTCGATCTTGGAAAGCATCGATTGCGCGGCTGTCGCCGTCGACACGCTTGCGCCGGTCAAGCCGACCGCCGCTACGTCGAGGTCATCCAAGGCCACGCTCAACGAGTTACCGGATCCACTCTTGAAGCCGATAAAGACCTCAAACGTGTTGCTGCTTCCGCTCAGAAGCGGCTGACCGTTGTATTCCGTCGTCGTCGAAATGCGATCGATTTCCGACCGCAACGCGACAAATTCTTGATCGAGGTAAGAACGCTCGGTCGTTCCCAGCGTCCCGCTGGCCGACTGAGTTGCCAACTCACGCATACGAGACAGCAAGCTGCCGACCGTCGCCGCGGCACCGTCCGCGACCTGGGTCAAGCTGATGCCGTCACCGGCGTTGCGATTCGCCTGATTGATACTACGAATCTGGGCGCGCAACGTTTCCGACACGCCCAATCCGGCCGCGTCATCCGCCGCTCGGGTGATTCGCAGACCAGATGACAACCGCTCAACGGATTTACCCAATTGAGCTTGGTTGGTCGCCAGGTTTCGCTGAGCTGCCAGTGATGCAACGTTGGTGTTGACTACTAATGCCATGACGTACTTCCTCCTGAAGATTCTGCACTACTCTCGGAGTCGCCAGCGTCCGTGCCGACGAGGTGGTAAGCAGGTTGGGTGAAGATGTGGCCACATCCTCGTTGGCCTGTTTACCGTGTTGCTGTGCCCCTTATCGGTAATCGACGGGGAAGACTTAAGTGCTTCAGGATCTACAGGAAATGTCTGAAACCGGGCGCATTCCGCGCTGCCGAGTCGCAATAGACAACAACGGATACTAAGCAGCAAGACGGCCCTCGGTCAGCCGAGGCAATAATTCATACTCCAGCAAATCCGCGACATGAATCGCGTCTGCGGTGGTGCGCGCGCCCAACAGTTCTTGAATCCAAGGTAAGAGCGAGGCTGACGACAGTCCCTCGACACCTTGGGCCTGCCCGGCGTCCAACATTTCCGTGTAGTCAGCCAGGCGTCCCAACCAGGCATCAATGGTGCCGATATGGGCGGTGCCGGAACGCAAGGGAGCCAGCAGTACCTGCCCGTCTGTTCGCAGCTCTTTCGCAAAGCGGTCGATGGCCTGTTTCGCCTCAACGATGATGGTATGCAGCGACTGGGAGACGGCCTGCAGTGCCCCCACATTCCGAGCCGGCTGATTGAGAAACGGCGGAGTGAGATCGCGATCGCTGATCGGCTTGCCGCCGACGGTCAACGACGTCACAATACGATGTTGGGCATGCGCTCTGTCGCTCAGCGTCGCCAGCACGTTCATCATCGACGTGTCATCCGACATCTGAAACTGCTCGCCATCAAGGGTGATCAACATGGTCAAACTCCTTTGGAAGGTACACAACACTGTCGGGTCACGCTACGCAGAGCGCACCATGGGAAGAGGTCGGGATCCTCCCCGACGGACGAGTCCCTGTGCTCGGTTGAACGAACGGAATCTGCTTGCGACTGCCTGCAGCCGCTTGTGCCATCGTCGATAGGTGCCCAGCCGGGATTGCGCCAGCTCAGTCAGTTCGCTGCCATCATCATTGTGAGTATCCCGTACCATCGCCACCGCCAGTGAAGCAGTGGCCGGTGTGTTCATGCTCAGCGCCAGGATCTGTTGCCGTTCCGACGTCTCATCACGTTGCAACTGTTGCAACGCGCTGACCGGCAGCGGGTGTCTGGTCGTAAGGCGGACTAGTTCTTCGGCTTTCGCGACCAGCTTTTTTGCGAGAGGCGCCAGATGCTCGAGTACAGCCAGAGCCTCAGCCCAATCGGGAGCCGGTTCGGGATGAGCAGGAACTTGGCTGGCGCGGCCGGTGAATTCCTCGAACCAGAAGCGGCGCCAAAATCGGCCATACCACTCGATCACCGGATTCTCTCGTCCGGCATGAAGTTGCGTGCTGCCCAGGCCATCTTCATCGGCGCAGGAGCGATAGATTCTTGCGCCTGTGATCGACTGGGGGAATGCGGCCCCCGCAAGCACGTGCAGGCAGAGCGAAGCTATCTGCTCAGGCACGAGCCGGTCCTTGCAGGCATGATGAAAACAGACTTTGTCGAACCCGCAGGGAGCGCACCCCAGATCCGGCTGTACCATCCAATGGCCTGGTCCATACGGTCCGGTTTCTCGAAAATCGACGTGTCCGACTGACAGGTCGATAACGGGGGTGCCGACTCCCACCGCGAGATGCATCGGGCCGGTATCGTTGGTCAGCAGGAGCCGGCACTGCGAAAGCACGGCGGCGAGTTGCGGTAACGAGGTCTTTCCCACTGCATCACAGAGCGGAGCGGTTCCCCCTTGCTGCCGGTACGTTGTCTGAGCGAGGTGGATGGCTTTCCGTTCTTCCTCGGTACCGATAAAGACGTAGCCGACCGGGGCCTGGCGGCTGAGGGCGGCCAATGTGTGACCGAACAATTCAGGCCGCCATGCTTTCATCGGGTCGCTGGCGCCCACCTGGACCGCCACCCAAGAGATCTGCGCTCCCGCATGAGATGCGAGAAAGTCGCGCGCCCATTGAGCGGTGTCAGGCGCTAGAGTGAGCGAGAGCGGTGCAAACGGCCCGCTGCCGCTGCCGCCCAGCGCGTAGATGTCGACGAGATTAAAATGGTTGAAGCGACGCTCATGATGCACATCTGTGAGATACGCCATCCAGGGGTTATGGATGGTCACATCTCCATCCTTCGGGGCCGCGATGCCGCGTATGTCTTTCGCGCCGACGTATGAGGTCAGCAGTCCGCTCCTGCGGTTGAAGGTCAGGTTCACGACCCGGTCATACCGGGCTTCAACCAACGGTGCGGCCCACCGGACCATGTCCTGGTAGAGCGTCACGACATCCTTGGTCTGGGCGCGACTTTCATCCACCAGGCGATGAAAATCAAAGCTGACAATGTGCCGCAGGTGCGGCAGAAGCTTCGCAACGGGAGCGAACCGCTGGTCTACGACCAGATCGACCGCCGCTCCCGGCCATTCGTGCTGGAGGCGCTGAAGCAACGTGCCCATCTGCACAAGATCGCCCATCCGGGTGATATTGATAAGGAGTACTTGCTGGCTCATAACAGATCGCGTGTCTCGCTCCGGTATTCATCCAACATCAGCACCATCAACTCTTCGCGTTTGAGCGTCGCCGTCGGACCTTTGCCCCGGATGTGCGCCGCCACATCTTTCAATTCGACACGCTGTCCCGCAGGAAGGCCTTTGAGTAACGTTTCGAGCGGAGTATTCTCAGCACAGCGTTTCAGTAACGAGTCCTGCTGCCGCTCCCCTCGCATCACGGATCCGATGCGGTCCGGCTGAGACAACCCGATCTGTCCCAACAAATCGCGCATTCGATGCACATACGTATGGGCGTTCAACACACGTGCGCGAGCGGCATTCGCCATGGCCTGCCGAGCCGCGGGGTCTGCCAGCCAATGTTGGACCAACCCCGGCACGTCGCCAAAGTCTTTGAATGACACCATCTCCTGTTCACTGAAAAACTCGGGTAGCTGCGAGCGATGATCAACCAACTGGAAGGCACCGCAGGCAGCCAGTTCGAAGGTGCGTGGATTCACGAAATCGGCCTGGGGATCCAAGCCTGCGCCAGTGGTGGAGTGCAGATTCAGATTGATTGCCGTGGCATTGAATACTTTCATGCAGGTCGCCGTATCGATCCGGGCTCCGTCCAGTTGCAGGACGGAACGGAGATCCCCGGCTCCGTCCCATTCGTTGCCCCAGAGCTTGAAGGACCAGGGCTGGCTGAGCAGCGCTGGGAACAGTTGGCGGCGATTGGCATACCCGGCACCGACGAACGACACGTCGGCGCCGAACCGGCGCCGGTCTTCCTCCGACAAGACCAAGGGACAATGCAGATCCGGGTCGGCCGCCATCGGAAGAAAACTGACCTGCCGCGCACCGGCCTGCCGGAACGCGTCCATACATGCGCCTTGCTGAAACACAAACCAAAATTCGTATCCCGGCGCCATTTGCTGCCAATAGGTCAGATGGCGATAGTTCTCGACGAACCACATCGCCGTGAGGAATTTCTTCTTTCGAAGATGTTCGAGGACCTGCAACGTCAACGGAGCCTGTGCCATGGAGAGCACGAGATCCGGAGGTGATTCGGCGAGCGTCGCCAAGGTCCATTGGCTCAAGACGTCGGCCATCCGGCCTTGCATCAATTGGCGGTTGCGTGCGTCTTTGAGTGTGCCCATCACCTCATAACTCGCCGCATGCACGCTATGATCGATCCACTGCACCTTGTGACCGAGCGTTTCCAATGCCCGTTTCACGTAGCGGGCGATCGGGAGCGATCCTCCGTAGATCGGGCCCACCAGGGCAATGCTCAGTTGCCCGCCGGCCTGGCGGGCGATCCCCCGTCGCAACGCGTCTTCGAGGGCACAGTGAAACTCGGTATCCCAGGCGGTCGCCGGTGTATAGGATACACAGCGTAGCGGGCGGCCAGTCGTGCTCAGGCTTTCAGCAATCTCGCTCGGTGATCCCGATAGCCATTGAACCTGTTCGCTCCAAGACTCGAGTTCGCGTACGGCAAGGGCATCGTGCAATTCACCGAGGTTGGGAATCAGCACAGCCAGCGACACATCAGACGCCAGCGTGTTTCGAAGGGCCTCGACATGGTAGAGCAACCCTACCCCCGCCACAACGACCGTTTCCCCCGGTTGACAGGCCGGTGCATGGGTCTCAGCCCAGGTTCGCGCTTCCCGAATGGGATCGTAGGCACTATGAATCCAGCGACCGGCTCGACGCGCTGAAGGGGGACCGCTTTTCGACGGTTCGATCGTGAGCACTCCGCCGGAAGCGCAGGTGACCGCTGCCGCGAAGTCCTGATTGCGTCTCGCCAGACGCTTGAGATTCTCGTGAAGCAGACTCATGCGGCCATCGATTCGCAAAGGTCCGGTGCACAAGCTCGCCAGATTTCCACTCGCGAGCGTTCGACTGCGTCGTTATCGGAGCCGTCGTCAAAAAATGCTCCCCATCGATCCATCCGACTCCTCCAGAGCATCCAATCAGCCGCACTATGATGCTCGTTGCCGCATATCAGCGCGAGACTATCCCTGATCGGCCAGCGTTGAGGTTGTCCATGCGCGGCATGCTGATAGACCCAATGCCCTTCGCCATAGGGACCGGTTTCGTGTACGCGGGCACGTGAAAAGTACCATCCTATGGCGCGAGTGCCGACCAGCGTGCCGAGATGAAGCGGGCCGGTATCGGCGCCGATGACCCAGCGGCATTTCTGAAGGACGCGCATCAACTGGGACACAGTCGTGCGGCCGGTCGCATCCCAGACACGGCCGTGGAGTAACGTGGGGAGTGAGTCCAGAATCGCTCTCGCTGTTTCACGCTCCGTGCCGCTCCCGATCAGAACGACCTGTCCCTCCCCGGTCTGCGAGAGAAATTCACGAATCCATTGGCTCCATACGGTCGGTGGAACACAACGATCCGCCTCCCCTGCTCCCGTGGCCAGCGCAACCCACAATCCGCGGCGCTCACCGATCTCGGTCAGGTCGTCCGGGAGTTCGACTGCCGGCGGCACATGCAGCGGCGCCTGTCCCCGCGGTCTCACTCCGCACATGCCGCACCAGGCATCAGCGAGATGCACACGATTGGCGCCCCGTTCTTTAGCGACGTGTCGCAGATGCTGCGCCCATGGGCGTATGTGCGCCTCGATCAGCTCCTGAGCGGTTTCGCGGGAAGAACGGGATGAAAAGAGCTGCGTCATGAGAGAGCTTCGTGCGTGCTGATTGAGTGGATACACCCGTTCATAGGTGGTGTCGCCGAGTGACGCGATATAGGTCTGCATGGCCTGCAGGGTATCAGTCGGGTTGTCCTGCCAACGATTGGCCCAGGCCTGCCATTGCGCCCCGTTCCAGGGAATGACGCGGCGGATATGACGGGCTCCCGTCAGGACTGCGATCAGGGGTGCGGCGCAGACGACATCCAATGTCCGTTCGGGATAGGCTTCCTGCAACGCCTCGATCGCGGGAAGCGTTTGCACCAGATCGCCCAATCGGGCCAACTGGATCACCAGATCGTGGTGCTCCGGTGAGACCTCATGCGGCATGGTTCGGCACCAGGGGGCGTTCGGGTTCGGCGAGGTGTTTTGCCAACTCGTCCATGCCCTCGAACGTCGGGACTATGGCACGCAACCAGTCATATTCTCGCCGCGCATCTGCTCGACGTCCTGCTCTCAAGAGTACTCCGGCCAGGGCAAAACGCATAGCGATATTGCCTGGATTGCGGGCAAGAAATGAGGCGAGGCTCGACGCCAGGGCATCCCAGCGTTGGAGCATCGTGCCGCATTTGAGCATCCAATGCATGCATTCTTCGTCATCGGGATGATCGGCACACAGATCTGCTACGTGAGACCAGGCGGCCTCAGCCCGATTGTCACCCATCGCCGCCATGACCAGGCCTAGCATGGCCTTCCGAGGATTCGCGCCGGATTGTTTCGCCCGTTCGAACGCCTGTTCCGCGTCGCGATAGGCATTGAGCTGCATGGCAAGAATGCCGCGCAGGAGCCACCCTTCCCCATGTGCCGGTTCTGTCTGCAGCAGCGCAGTCACATGATTATCCGCTTCTTTCATGGCGCCGGTTTCCAATGCCTGTTTCGCCAAAGCCAATCGAGCCTGCGGATCATTTTTCAACTGAAGCACACGTCTCCAGATAGGAGAGGCCAGTTCTGGATGGCCGATACTTTCACTGAGTGACGCCCCCCAGCGAAGAATCCAGACATCGTCAGGCCACTGGTCGACGTGCGAAAGCAACGCGACCATTTTTTGCTGATCCTTGCTCGCCGTCGCCCGCTGGAGGTCGGCGACGAGTGCCCGTTCCGCCCGAACCGCGGGATCGGTAATGAGGTACAGCGTGTACCCGAGGAGGCGCTCTTTGAGATGGGTATGCACAGAATAGCCATCGTCGAAGTGCAACCGATCTTCGTCCGTCACCCACCAGCAACGGCCCCAGCGCTCCCGAAAACGGATGGTGTTCTCTTCGTCGTGTGTCTTCCGTCCGGGTGTACGGCTTTCCAAATGAATGACCGTGCTCTGAGGCTGGTAGACGATTTTCCAGTTCTTTTCACCCAGTTTGAGACACAGATCGACGTCTTCGAATCCGTTCTTGTAGCCCTCATCGAATCCCCCGACCTGCGCGAATGCCTGCCGGCGGATGAGCATGCAGGCGGCGGTGACGCATTGCAGCTCGCGGCGGCGCGAGACAAAGGGCGCGTCTGCCGGAACTCCCGGATACATATGGTAGGGCATCAGGAACTCACGCGAGAATGCGACTCCCGCATGTTGAATCGTGCCGTCTTCATACAACAGTTTGCTTCCCACTACCGCCACATCGGAATGGGCCTGTACCTCGTCGACAAGGGCGCTGAGCCATCCAGCCTGCGGAATGGTATCGTTGTTCAGGAACACGAGGTATTCACCTTTGGCCGCCCGAGCCCCTTGGTTGCAGGCTTTCGCAAATCCGAGGTTCTCGTCGTTGGTGATCACGGTGACATCGCCACTCAGGCCGGCGAGAAACGCCGGAGTTCCGTCCGTCGAGTGGTTATCCACCAGGATGACTTCGTAGGAGACGCCGTGCGTGACCTCCGCCAGAGCCATCAAACATTGCGTGGTGAGGGCCAGGTTGTTCCATACGGGAATGATAATGGAGCAATCGAACGTCTTGGCTTGGGCGTCGGATCGCATGCCTTCCAATTTCTTTTGCTGCGCCTCCAGCACGCCGGCTATGCGATCCGTATACGGCCGGTATTTTCTATAGATGATTTCGGTCGTGCGTCGGTAGGTGTCGCTCGTGCTGCTGGTCATCGATGACCCATCGCGACGCCAAGTGAACGCCGCGGTGGTGTGCTTGATGTGGAGAAACGGATAGATCGTCGCCATCCGGATCCAGAGATCCCAATCTTCATGCGCGAACAGCGATTCGTCGAACATGCCAACCTGTTCGAGGCAGGCTTTTTCATGCATGACACAAAGCACCGGGAAATAGTTGCACAACAGAAGATCGATACAGTTGAAGTCGTGCGAATACGGGATATCTCGTCCGGTCACCACGTATTGATCGCCCTGCCGTACTTCATGGATACGCCAGGCATCCGTATAGGCGAACTTATGCTCGCCGCCTTGTAGGGCCGTGACCAGGGTGTGCAGATGGTCCGGGAGGTAGGTGTCATCGTCGTCGAGATAGGCAATATAGATGCCTTTGGCTGCCCGAATTCCCGTATTGCGAGCCGCTGCCAGTCCACGGTTGTGATCGTGCCGGATCGTCGTGATACGACCGTTCTTATTGAGCGGGGCGATCACCTCGTTCACATCAACCGTACCGTCGTTGACGACGATGATCTCAAAATCCTGATACGTTTGGGCCAGCACACTATTGAGCGCGACCTGCAATCGCTCAGGCCGATTGTATGTGGGCACGATGACGGAGACCATCGGCGGACGCGTAAACGAAAGCACGGGTGAGGCACCCCGACGCTGACAGGCCCATATCTGATAGATGGGTACGAGCGTCTGCTTGGCAAAATCGGCCGGGGTCGGCGCAGGGATATATCGCAGCGAGGGAATTTCGCAGTGCACCCGCTCCAGGCCGAGTTCAGAGAATCCTTGCGTCGTGAAGATGTCACGCAGTTGTGCTTCTGTGACCCAATCCTCAACCGGTTGACTGGGTGGCGCGATCGTTTTCCACTGTTCCCACATCTCTCCGCGGGGTGTCGTCAGAATGACATAGCCATCCGGCTTCAGGAGCATGCCCAATTCCGCGACAAATTCCTCTTTCCGGCCGTGCGGAATATGTTCGATGACTTCGGAGCAGAGGATGACATCGTAGGGCGCAAAATCCGGTCGAGTGAGCACATTCTGAGCAACGCCCACTTCGAACCGTAAGTGCGGAAACAACCGCCGCGCGTGCTCGATCACGCCAGCTACGGGCTCGATGCCTTCGCAGGTGCCATACGCCGTCGCCAAGTTCGTCAGCCAACCGCGCCCGCATCCGACATCCAGGATGCGCAGTTGCCGGTCAGGATCCGCCTGACGCACGCGGCGAAGCAGATATTCCAGAAATGCAGCGATCTTGCTCCAACGCGCTGCTTCCTCATGGTTGGGGCCAGGAGAAGACCACCCCCGACTGTTGACGAACATGTCGATGTAAAATTGATCCTGCTGTTTCTGCTCTTGAGGCGTCGGCGCCGAATCCGGTAAGGCTCGACGGCCTGCCGAGGCTAGCGGTGCATGATTCAACCCGTCCATCACGACCCCTTTCGTTTCGACCTGTCGCCTTGAAGAGGGCGATGCTCCTAAGGATTCGGCTCGCGCCAAGAGATGGCGGAATTGTTCACGAAGCGCGTCACGGCGCTGCGCGATGAAAACCGGTGTGGCAAAGGAATGGGAGATCGGCCGGCCCTCGACCAATGCTTCCCAGGCCGTTAACACGGTCGTCCAATCATGCGATTGCGCCCAGTGCTCTCGACCAAGCCGACCGAGCTCCGCACAGAACTCTGGATGCTGCTTGAGCAACCGTACGGCAGGGCCGAAGTGCGACAGAGGAAGCACCAGTCCGCCGGCGTGCTCAGTGGCTGTTCCACAATCCGGCGTGGCGAGCCATGGTCGGCCAGCGCTCATCGCCTCCAGCAGGCAGAGCGGCGAGACTTCCGCATGCGAGGCCAGCACCACGAGATCAGCTGCAGTCAACGCCGAGGCGACATCGGCGTAATCCAAGCCTGCAAGCAGCCGGACATCCGGTCGGGACGTCAGGCGGGCCTTCACGGCCTCGACGTACTCGATATCAGGCGTGTCATTCCCGATCAAGACCAGTTGAACCCCTTGAGGAAGCTGCTCCAGTGCATCGAGCAACCCCAGATGATTTTTGACGGTGTAGAGATTGGCGAGGTGAATCACCAGGAATGTCTCGCGGGCGATCCCGTATCTCTGTCTGAAATCCTCCTTGGGCGCGAGTGTCGCAGTGCCGTTCGGAATGACGCAGGTCGGAATGTTTCGTTCGCGAAAAAACTGTTCATCGTATCCCTTGCCGCCGAACGTGACGACGGCGTGCACCCGTTTCCCCAATTGGGACAACATGGCCCGCCCCTGCTCGCTCCCCTGCAACGATTCATCAATTTCTTTGTTGATCGTGGGTTGTAGAATGAATCGCGTGGGGCAATTCTTCGAAATTGCCAGGGGGGCATAAAACATCAGATGCAGCGGGGCACCGAGCAGGATACAGGCTCCGTATTGCCCCGATTCAAGCAACCGCTTCACTTCCAGCAGGGAGTGGCGGCTGGTGGTTTCAAAATCGTCGGGGAAGGTGAGATCAATGATGGGAATGTCACGATGCGATTTCGCCTTGCGCACAGAGAGCGCATAGGTCGCGACTTCGACGGCATGCCCCCGAGATTTCAAGCCGATGGCGAGTGTCTCCGCCACTTTTTCCACACCGCCTACGGACGGCCAAAAATAGGGCGTGACGATGAGAATGCGCATCGCCGCATGCGTTTTCGACTGCGGCGATGCGGCAGGACTCACGAGTGTCCGCAGTGTCGACGTTTTCTCGACAGTCGTCTCCTTTTTCCAATGGACTTCCTCTGGCGTCAGAGGTCTATTCGTGACCGGGGTCGTGCTGCGGTTGGCATCATAGGGCTGGCTCACCGGCGGAGTGTGGCGGAACAGCCGTGAGAAGACGTCCAGTTCCTTCAGAGCATAGTCTCGCGCATCTTTTTCACGGTCGACTGAGCGAGGCCCCTCGATAATCCCATGTGCAGCACCAAGCAGGGCAAACAGCGCCAGTTGATCTCCTGTCGCTCGAAACTGGTCTGCTTTTCGCCGGATGTCGGAGGTCAGGGTATTCCACTGACGGATGTCCTTTTCATACATCGTCTTATACCGACGGTAGATGGTCTCCGGTGTGTAGACAGTTCCGTGCCGGCCCAGGACCTCCGGATGCAGGATCCAGCGCACGCCGCGCTGACCCATCTGTTCGAGCAAATCCATCTCACTCGCCTTGACATTCTGGAAGGCGAAGGGCTTCATGGCCGCCGTGCGATAGATTTTGATGCCTTGAATCGGGCAGGCGCGATCCTCATCGAAGAGATGAAAACAGATCATACCGACGTCGGCGGGCGCGCGCCGCATCGCGGTTTCCATCGTTGTGACGGCATCGGGATTGAGCATCATGTCTTCATCAACTTGGATGAAGTACTCGCTCCTGCAATCCGCGATCATTTTCTGAGCCGCTGCGCTGAACGGGGTGACGTTGCGGATGATCTCGACGCGAAACGGACCGCCCTGCTGGGCATCCACTGCCGCCTTGCAGGCCGGATACGCCGGATCGTCGACCGTCAGCACATACACCGTGGTGGCCGGCGTTGATGGCAGCTCTCTCGTACCTGGTGCATGTTTCTGCAGGATCTCTTTCGCCCCCGCTGAGCCGTCCACTCCGGCTGCTGTGTCGGCCCCCTCGCGATTGAAACTGGGCACCTGCCCCGTCTGAATCCATGACAGCAGTTGCCATGCACGGTATTCCGAGGTATGCGATCGGAGCACTTCTGCCCGCGCTGCGCCGGCGAGTGCTTGTGCGTAGTCGGCATCATCCGCCACCCGAGCGAGATGGTCTGCCAGTACGGCTGGCTGGTCTTTGGGATACAACAAAATCTCCTGCCCATCCCGGAACAGGCTCTTGGTAAGCGGCCGGCCTTGAATCTCCCACGAAATTGCCGGCCGCCCTGCTGCCATCGCTTCCACCACACGCCCGGCATAGGCTTGAAAGAGACTCGGGAGATTGACGATCGCGCTCCAGCGTTTCAGACTTGTCAGCCAATTAACAAAGATCTCCTCCCTCAATTGGCGACACTGACCGACATATTCCGTCAACGCGACCTGATCTGGCCGCCCCCGCTGCAACTGTCCGGCCATGCGCTGGTGTAAGAGATCGAACCGTGCAGGGAATTCCGTTCCGGTTTCGGCCGATGGAGGGTGGACCAGTCGATCTTTCAGGCGCGGATGTTTCAGCCAGGTATTCCTCTCCCCATAGAGTTCTCCATAAAACGCCGCTTCACGGCGAACCGGTTGCGCGATGGTCGGTGTGACAAAACGAGCAGGCACGGCCTGGAGCCAGAAAGTAGCGCGGGTGCGTCCCGCTTCGTTGAATGCCTCAGCATCCAACTCGTCCGCCGACAGGATATGCGTCATATATCTTGCCTGACGCTCCACGAACTCCAGCCGTTCTCCTAAATGAGGCCAGCGGCGGCAGTCTTCCTCGCTATACCGCAGCGACTCCATGAGGACGCCGACTCGCACAGGGGCTAACCCGGCCACCCATTCCAGAAACCCCTCAGAATAGCGATTATGGACGAGCCAGACCCATACCTGGTCGAACTGTTGACCGGCGAGAAGCGACTTGGCGTGATACAGCCAAGACTGTGGGGACGTATCCGAGACATGGGCCAGTGCCGGGAGAGTCACACAGTCGCACCCATTGGCTCGAAGTCCGTCCTCGACGGCGAAATTGCCCACGTAGGACCAGGCTTTCGCTTGCGCCCACGTGTCAAACTCCAATTGCACCAGCAGAATTTTTGGCTGTGCCATGAACTCTCCGTCTCTCACATCACCTTAGGCCGCCATTTTTTGGCGTAGCCGTACCACCATCTGGTCGAATTCAACGAGCGCCGGATCCGGAAGAAGCTGTGGCCGACAGGCATCGTAATAGGACACTGCCGCGTGGTAGGCCCCTTGCTCACAAAGCCCCACCAAACGCTCCATGAATGCACGCACCTCACCTTGGGCATTGTGACGGACCTCCGCCTCGACCGATCCTCCCCTAGCAAGACCCGGAGAAGTCAGTGCCACCGGCGCCTCGCCCACCACTTCTTCGGTCTCCAGCGGGACCATCACGCCCTTCTCTTTTGTAACCGGCACATTGAGCCGGACGCGCTTAGAGCAGTGCGCACACCCTGCCACGACTTGTAGTCCATGCACAGGAACACGCTTCGGCTCTGTCAACTCCACATAGGAGAAACCACGAAGGCAATGCGGGCACTCTGCGAAAAGCTCCCAGAACTGCCGGGTTCCATTCAGCGTCATGGGATTGGTGATCGCTCGAATCAGAATCCGGCTGACATCTACGGTGCGACAGAGCGACAAGGCTTCGAGGGCATGGATGGACCGCACATACCCAACCCACTGCGCATCGGTCATGGTGGTCATATTGAATAGTTTTTGATCGATCGTTTTGTAAAACGCTTCCTTATCAGGGATCAGCCCTTTCTCTTGGCACGCGACGTACAATGTACTGCCGGGGTAGGGTTGGATCGCTGCCAGATAGCAATGGATATCGGCGCAATACTTTCGGTAGAACGTGAGCGTTTCCGAGATCGTTTCCGGAGTTTCTGCCGGGTCGCCAAAAATAAAATTCCCGCCGAACCCAATTCCCACTTGGTCCGCCAGGGCGATCGCCTCGGCATACTGTTCAGGCTGCGTACCCTTTTTCATGCTCTTGAGTACTCGCTGACTCGCGCTTTCCATGCCATAGCTAAAGTAGGTACACCCAGCCTGCTGAGCCAATTGCAACGCCTCTAGATTGAGTCTGGCGTTTGCGTGCGTTTGAAACTGCCAATCGAAATCCCACCCGTATCGCTCACGGTATTCGATTAGCGTACGGCAGAACTCATCCAGTTTCTGCTTGTTGACGGCAAAGAGTTCGTCGAGAACCATGAGAATGTTGAACGAATGCGATTCATACAGTTGCTTAATTTCCGCCATGACATTTTCAGTCGTTCGGGCGCGGTATTTGGCGCGTCCCCCATGCCCATGCAAGCAGAAGGTGCAGGCGAATGGACATTCTCTCGCCGTCACAATCGGCATAATTCGGGGATTGTTACGGGTGTAGCGAAACAGTGGTCTGGCACCCCATGAGGAATCCAACATCTTTTCAATGTCGAAAATCGTATAGTCCGGAAACGGCTGCTCGTTCAGATCGCCTCCGAACTTGAGATTCTTTTCTGTAAACACCAGGCGACCATTGTTCGGATAGCAGAGATTAGGAATGGCGTTGAGGTCACCGCGCCCCTGCAGTGCATTCAAGAGCATGACTGCCGTCTCTTCGGCTTCGCCTGCCAGCGAATAATCCGGCTTGAGCGTGGAATGAATAAACTCCTGGTCGTAGGTGATGATGGAGCCCCCCATGAGCACCGGAACGGTCGGCGCGTAATGGCGGATGATGCTCATCGCGTCTTGCAAAAACGGATAGTCAGTGCAAATTCCCCCTACGCCGATCATGTCCGGCTTGGTTTCGGCAATGGCCTGCGCAATTCTGTCGTGGATCATGTCGAATGCCGAGGCATAGCCTGGTGCATTGTTGGGGTTGCAGCCAAACACCTGATGTCCCGCCGCTTTCAACGCCGCGGCGATGTAGGCAAATCCACAGGAGAAATCAGACGCCGCCAGAAATGAAGGATATTGCGTTGTGTATCGGTAAGTGGGGGGAATCAGTAACACCTTCATGCAACGGCCTCCTTGAAAGGTCTCATGTCGTGTTGCCCCGCTTGACTGTCACAGCATGCGTCGATTGAGTCACAGCGTGCGGGACGCGCAGGCTGCCGGAGCAGATGGTCGACGAATTAACTTGCGTGCCGTCATCGCTTGCACGTGTTGAACTGTCCCTTCATCGAATCGCTCCGCCAACATGGCTCGGTATTCCGGCCGATCGAAATACGCCTGGAATGCCTTATCGCGGAAGGCGAGCACCTCCGTTGCCGGGAGATGGCGCGTCGGGAGCGGGAGTGAATCGATGGCATGTTGAGAATATGCCGTCCACGAGTCAGGCAATGGCCATCCCTCGTCCAAGGCGCGTTGGTACAGGGAAGAACCGGGGTACGCCATAGTGCAATAAAAGTTGGCGAACTCGCAGTTCAGATCGATAGCCAAATCGAGAGTGGCCTGCATCGTCTCATAGTCGTCTTCCGGCAAACCAAAGATGTAATTGGCGATGACATTGATGCCGGCCGCTCGTACTTTGTGAATTGTCCGTCCAATTTGATCTTGTTCGAACGTTTTCAATACATCGTTTCGCACCTTCGCACTGCCGGACTCGATGCCGAAACAGAGCCACCGGACGCCGGCACGGACCAGTAGGTCCTCCATGCCGTCCTTCACCGAATCGACCCGGGCATAGGCCCAAATGTTCAGATCGTATCGGCGCTCGATCAGGAGCTGACACAGTTCGGCCACATGCCGTCGATTGAGCACAAACATTTCATCAGCAAACTTGATGTTGCGGATCCCGTATTGTATGACCAGTCGATCGATGTCGGCCACGATCGTCGCCGGTGACCAAAACCGGTAGCTGTTGACTTCCGTGCGATACCCGAGGGCCGCCTCCCCGCTCTTGAATGGCGCTTGAATACAACAGTACGAACAATGATACGGACAGCCCAGAGTGGTGTAGAGCGAGGCATAGGGGCTGCGTCGGTCGAGGGATCCGAAGCAGTGCCAATTGTGGGCGCGATACCGATTCATCGGCAGGAGATCCCATGCCAATCCAGGCATCTCTTCGTCTAAGCGTTCGATATTCGGCGCCGGATCTGATTTGAGAATTGCGCTGTCGCTTCGGTAATACAATCCCCGTACTCGACTCCACTCGCTGGAGCCACCTTTCAAGGCAGCGATCAAGTCGGTGATCGTGTACAGCCCCTCTCCACCGCAAACAAAATCAGCGTCCTCTTCGCGCAAGGTGCGTTCCGGAAGCGCTGCAACATGCCCCCCCAACAGCAAGACCTTACTCACAAGACCGTGTGTTTTGATGGCTCGGCAGATTGCTCCGGCCGACGGCATGATCTGCGTCGAAGCGGAAGGATTGTGTCCGTAGACCAGGACCACCACGAGGCGAGGCGCAAGCGTCTCCACTCGAGTAGCCACCTCCGTGGGCAGTAGGTCTTCCGCATTGGCGTCGAGAACTTCTACTGTAATCCCCCGACGACGCAGGAATGTGGCGATGAGTCCTCCCCATACGGGAGGCTCAATTGCGCTCAGGCTGCTCCCGAGCTCCTGATATATCTGTGTCCGACTTCCGGGATTCACCAAAAGCACATCGAGGACGGGCTGTGACATGATAGCGCCCCTCCTTAGTAGGCGGCGCCGTGTGGCGCCATATGGGTCGAGACTGGCTGCACGCCCTTGGCCTTCTCATGGTCTCCACGCACCCAACCGGCAATACGTGAGACGACAGCGCCGACATCCAGGCCATATTTTTCCCAAATCGCCTGGCGCCCGCCGTAATCAAAAACGAATCGATCGTCCTGTCCGATTCGCATCGTCGGAATGTGTCTATCCTCATCGATCATCCATTCGGCGACGAGGCTGCCCAAGCCACCAGCCAGCAAATGCTCCTCAAGGGTTACGACGCGGGCAACATTCTTCAAGTACTGCTTCAAGGCATGGCCATTGAGCGGCTTCAACCGGAACACGTCGATCACTCCCACGTTCAGGCCCGCACTCTCGTGCAGGAGATCGGCTGCCGCCAACGCCTGATGCACCATCACGCCGGATGTCAGGATGCAGACGTCATCTCCTGACCGCAGCTGTGTCAGTCCCTGCGCGATCTCAATACGGCGTCCCGCGTACACTTCTGGGAGGCCGGCGCGATCAAAGCGGATGTATTGAGGCGATCGGTCGTGATGCACTACCGAGGCGAGCTCGGCTGCGCTAGTCCCGTCGGCCATGCTGTAGATCTTCAGGTTGGGAAGGGCACGCATGATGGAGACATCCTCCACCGTGTGATGGCTCGGCCCCATAATGTCGTAGGCATACCCGGCCCCCACGCCGATCAGGACGATCGGAAGATTCATGGCGCATACGTCCAATTTGACCTGTTCGTAGCAACGCAAGCTGACGAATGGGGCGATGGCATAGACGTACACTTTCTTTCCCTCGAAGGCCATGCCGCAGGCCATGCCGATCAATTGTTGCTCCGCGATCCCGACGTTGAAGAACCGATCGGGAAAGTCGCGGGCGAACTGATCGAGCGTGGGTGCCCCGTTATCGGCCGTGATGAAAATCGCCTGGGGGTCTTCTTGGAACAACTTATACAATTCGTTGAAGAACTGATCCCGCATACCTAATATGAACTTGGTCGATCCCATGGATGCTTCCTTTCGTCATCGACGAGGTTGTCGTAGGGCTGTCCGCCCATGGCGTTCGGATGGTCTGGGGGTCACTTATTATTGATGTCGTGTCTGGTCAATTCGAGATCCGCCCCTTCCGGCACCCGGTAATGCCACAAGCGCTTTCCCTCCATGAGCGACGCCCCATGCCCCTTCTGGGTGTTGGCAATGATCATCAATGGTTTCTTGCGTTTCGGCGAGCGCACATCGCGAAACGCCTCGAAGATCTCAGCGAAAGAATGGCCGTCGATCACGCGAGTCTCGAACCCGAACGCCTTGAATTTTTTATCGAGTGGATTGAGACGCGGGTTGTCGGAGGCCAGCCGTCGGTCGGCAGGGTCCGTGGGACCAAGCACGCCCTGTCCGTTCCGGTCTACAATGCAGACCAGATTCCGGTAGCCGCGATGCCCGGCATAGATGGCCGCTTCCCAATTGGAGCCCTCGAATAATTCGGCGTCTCCGAGGAAGCAGACCACCATGTGTTCCTCTCGGTTGATCAGGGCCGCTTCGGCCATCCCCGTCGCGATCGGAAGCCCATGACCCAGGGAGCCGGTGATGACTTCGATTCCCGGGATGTTCCATTCGGCATGGACGCCAAGGAGATTTCCAACACCGGCAAAATTCTCCAGTTCGGACAACGGGAAATACCCCAGGTCCGCCAGAATCGGATACAAGCCGATTCCACCCTGCCCCTTACTGAGGATGAACCGGTCTCGCCCGTTCCATTTGGGATTCTGCGCATCAAATCGCAGGAGGCCGCCGTAATACAGTGCAACCAACAGTTCGGTCTGCGAATATGCTGTACTGATGTGACCGCTGTGCGCCTTGACCGCCATCTCCAGGACCGTCGAGCGAACCCATTGCGCCTTCCGTCGCAACCGAACTTCCATGTCCGAAGATTTGGCCTGCGAACCCGATGTGAGTTGTGCTGTTTTCATTGATGTCCTCCTAAAGTTTCTGCAACGATCCACATAGGCCCATCCTGTGTGTAAACACCGCCAGCCGTTCAGGAGTTCCGATATCGAACAGCGGGCTGGCGGTCACAAATCCATACAGTGACTCCGAAACTAACCGCGGAATGAACTCTCGCTCGAGCGACCACACGTGAGTCTCCGGGAACAGTGTCTCAACGGACTGCTCAAACACATACACACCCGCATTGAAATAGCCTCGTGTGCCCCGCCCAGGTTTCTCCACCATCGACAAGACCCGGTCGTCGCGTCCCAGCACGACGTTTCCCGCATCACATCGGTCATCGGGAATTGTCACGACCATTGTGCCCTGCGTCCGTTTCATCACATGAAACCGCAAAAGTCTTGCAGGATCGACGTCGCAGAACGAATCACCGTTGACAACGAACATCCGTTGACTGCGCGCCACACTAAACGCCTGGGCCAAGGCTCCCCCGGTTCCCAGCGGCTGAGGATCTCGTACAAACGAGGCTTGATAGAGACCCCCTTCTGCCCGAACCCACGATTCGATCTGATCGCCCATGTATCCCGTGCTGAAAATGAACCGACGCGCCCCATGTCGAACCCAATGTTCGAGGAGGAACGACAGGAATGGTCTGCCGTGGATGTCCGCCATTGATTTCGGACGATCCGCCACGACGGATTGCAGACGACTGCCGAGGCCGCCACAGAGAATGATCACATCACAATCCTCAACACGGCTCATCGTCACGCTGCCTTTCCGATAAGCGCGGATTTGAGTTGCGTGGCGGTCTGTGCCGAGCTTTGTGCCCAGACATCGTCCAACATGAGTTGATCTTCCTGATAGAACACGATCTGTGTGCCCAGACCTTCAAACTTGAAAGGCACTTGTAAGAGCCCCGGGAGGGCCAATCGAATACGCTCATGGTCTTGGGGCCTGGCAAAGAACAACATGAACCCACCCCCTCCGGCTCCGAGCAGCTTCCCGCCGAGTGCGCCCGCTTCCCTTGCCGCCGTGTAGATCTCGTCGATGGCCGGAGTGGTAATGCGCGAGGTCAACCGTCGTTTGAGCATCCAGGCCTCGTGCAGCATGGTGCCGAAGTCGGCGATGTCGCGATCACCGGTGAGGATCGCAATGCCCTCCTCCACCATCTGCAACATGGCCGAGAGTTCGACTTGCCGATGTTTCGTGCGATCGATCTGCTCGCGGGCCACTTCGGAAGCGATCCGCGAAAACCCCGTGAAGTACAGTTGCAGGTGGCTTTGGAACGACGCCAGGCGCTCTGGACGCATGATGATCGGGGTATGTCCGATGTCCCCGTTCTGGGAAAACGTGGCCTTGCATAGCCCGCCATGAGCCGCCAGGACCTGGTCTTGGCAGCCGACGGCTTCACCCAACACATCCTGCTCGACATGAATCGCGGCCTGCGCTAACTGGGCCTTGCTAGGCATAATGTGCTGCAAGGCATACAGGGTATGCAGCAACCCCACGGTGAAGGAGGAACTGGAACCCAACCCGGTTCGCGCCGGCAAATCACCGTCGTGATGAATTTCCAACCCGTCGTCGATATTGAGGTACTTGAGCACGCCGCGCACCGCCGGATGTTCGATCTCTTGATTGTTGTTCACGAGTTCGATGCGCGAATAGGCAATGCGGGTGCGATGTTCAAAGAACGGCGGCAACTGCCGGCAGCTGATGTAGCAATATTTGTCGATGGTCGTCGCGAGCACCGCTCCGCCATGTTCGCGGAACCAGACAGGATAATCAGTGCCGCCACCGAAAAAGGAGATACGGAATGGCGTTCGGCTGATGATCATCCTCGCCCTCCCTGACGGTTCGCGGGGGACTCACACATTGGCGTATTGCCCCGCTTTGACGACGGTGTAGCACTTGATCAGCTCGCGAATGCCCCGCTCCAGCGACCATTCCGGCTTAAACCCGGTGTGCAGCAGTCGTTGATTCGAGACGATGTAGTCGCGTTTGTCGGGGTCTTCGCCGATGGGCGCCTCGAATGACACGAACTGCGGGAGCACGCGCTGGATTTCCCGGCAGAGCTCCAACTTCGAGAGATTGGCGTCGTCCAATCCGACGTTGTATGGCCGGTCTTTCATCTCCTCGAAATGATCGATCGCATGCAGGAAGGTGCGCACGACATCGCGAATATGGATGTAGTTCCGCTTGCAATGGCCTTCAAACACGACCACTGCTCGATCGTGCACGGCTCGCCAGACAAAATCGTTGACCAGCAAATCCATGCGCATCCTCGGCGACACGCCGAACACGGTCGCCAGTCGCAGTGTAATGGCGTTGCCGCGATCCAACACGACACGCTCCGCCTTGACCTTTGTTTCGCCGTACAGGCTGATAGGGCGAAGCGGCGAATCTTCGGTACACGGCACGCCGGGTTGGCCGATGCCATACCCGCTGTTGGTGACGGGAAAGATAATCCGCTGGCGAGGCGACGAGAGTTTGCAGAGCAGCTGGACGGCTTCGAAATTTACCGTATAGGCCCCTACCCGGTCTCTGTCGCACAGAGGTGCTCCGACTAAAGCGGCGAGCGGAATGATGAGGTCGGCCTTGCGCAGCAGGTCTGTCAGCAGCCGTTCATCTCGGCAGTCGCCTCGCACGACCTGAAACTGCTCTTCGGCGCAACAGTCCATCAAGCTGTTTTGCCGGTAGAGGAAATTGTCGAGGACGGTGACCGCATAACCCCGGTCGAGCAGTTGTCTGGTCAGTACGGAGCCGAGGTATCCGGCTCCACCGGTGATGAGGACTTGTGTTGAACCTGTCGTCATGACTGTACGAGCTCCCCTTGAGTCTGCCGATGTGTCACTCCCCTCCTCATGCAGCTTCCAGGACGATCCGGGAAATATGCAGAACATCCTGGTCGGTCATCGAGGCGTGGTTCGGCAGAAAAAATCCGCAGTGATGGACCCGGTCCGCCACGGGAAAACTGGCCTTCCCGTAACGATTCATCCAGAACGGGTGCAGGCCCAGATTGCCGGCCGAGAAAATTCTCGTTTCCACGCCCTCGGCGACCAGTGCCCGGACGATGCGTTTGCGTTGATCAGAGGAATCGGCGAGCAGGCCGAACGAAATACTTGCGACTTTGCTGTGCTGAGGGGGACGTTGTGTGTAAAACCGCTTCCCCAATTGTTCGAGGTACCGATTGTGATTGGCCTGTCGCCGCCCTGTCATCCAATCGAGCTTGCGCAGCTGTTCGATGCCGAGAAAGGCATTGAGATCCGTCGAACGGAGGTTAAATCCCGGCTCGTAAAAGACAAAGGGTGAGTGAAAGTCGTCGATCTGGTATTCGTCGACCAGTTCCTGATGCCGTGCGGACGGCACGTCCTTGCTCCATCCGTGGCTGCGAAGCATCAGCAGGAGATCGGCAAACTGTCGGTCGCTGCACGACACCATGCCGCCCTCGATCGTGGACATCTGGTGGCCGAAGTAGAAGGAGAAACTGGCCATGTCGCCGAAGGTGCCGACTTTCTTGCCTTCATATTCGGCGCCGATCGCCGCACAGGCGTCTTCGAGAAGATAAAACCCATAACGATCTTTCAAGGTTTGCAATTCGCGCATGCGATGGGGAACGCCCAGGACCTGCACCAGCAGGACGGTCTGCGCCTGGTGCCGCTTCAGCAGGTCTTCAAGATGATTCAGGTCGAGTCCGAAGGTGTCCGGGTCTGCCTCGCACATCAACGGCGTGAAGCCGAATTGCATGGCCGGGGCAATCGACGTCACCCACCCGACGCTGGGAACGACAACCTGTGTATTTCGCAGTTTTCCTGAACGCAGCAAGGCGTAATACATGAGCAAGTTGGCGGATGAGCCGGAATTGCAATGTACGGCATAGGGGCGCCCCAACCACTCGGCCCATTGCCGCTCAAAATCCAACGTGAGCGCCCCCTTGGTGAGGCGTGGATAGGTTTTCAGCCAGTCGATCAACCGGTCGATGTCCTGACGGTCGATCGTGTCCTGCGCAAGGCTCCATCGTGGATTCAACTTGGCACTCTGGGCATGAAGCGTCATGGTGATCGTCCCCTCCGCGTCAAATCAGGCTCAGCCTCGTCACAGGACGAGGGGTGACATGAGGAGACTAATCAAGATGCATGCCATCCCCCGGAGCGGGCGGCACATGCGAAAACAGGGGTGTTTCAGGAGTTCAGAGGAGATCGGCAGAGAAGGCCGGGCAAAAAATTCCCAGTCGCTGGAAGCCGCTGCAGTCTAGGCGGATTCGAAGGAGTGTTTTTGCAGCACGAAAGATTCGAGGGCTTTTCTGACCGATCCGCCCCACCCGCGGTACTCGATGGTTTCTTTTCCATCGAAACGGAATTCCAGCCCCAGGACTGTTCCGTCGGCCTGCATTGACACGTTTCGCACGACTGCCGTCAGATTGTTGACGTGGCCGGTCCCAACGATTTCGAATTCTACGCGCAAGACCAGACCGGGGAAAAAGTCCTGCATCGGCCGCTGCAGACGTATCGCGCATCCCGATGCGCTCAGGTCCGTCAGGAGTCCACCGATACGCGGTTGATGAGCGGCTTGCGGATCGCGCGAGCCACCGGTCAGCTGCAATACCACCACCGGTTCCTGCGCCACCACCCGTCCATGCTTGCGGAGCGAGACGGCTTCGATCGTCGAAGGAAATGCCAGAAGGAGAAATGGAAACGGCTGCATCAGCGCCTGCAACACCTCAGTGCGGTACCCGATGATACGTCCGGCATGGATATACCGCAGCAGACACGACGTTCCGGCCGCACAGGGAATCGGTTGCCCGAAATGAAACGGCCATTCACAGATGATCCAACTTCGATGTTTCCAGCCGAGTACCGTGGAGCCATATTGCGCTCCCGTGTCTTCCCCGACCAGGCTCAGCTGAAGCGCAAGTCCGACCTCGAGAAACGACGCGGGGTGACGATGCACGATCAGGTCGGTCATTCTTCTGCTCCCCACATGTACGGTACGGCACAGACACACCCTCATCACCGGTATCGGTCGAGACGTGCACAACCTGAAGTGCGCAGGGCGTGTGGCGCTGCCTGTCCGGTAAAGGACCTCCTCAGATCTACCGATATATATTCCGCGACAACTGAACGCACCGATACCGTTTACCGACGACGCCGTCCCTGCGCGGATTCAGCCTGACTCGGATATGGACTCGACTAAACGCATTTCCATTGATCAGCTCACGGTCGGCATGTTTATCGCGGGCCTCGATCAACCCTGGTACCGAACGCCGTTTTTGCTCCACAAATGGCTGGTCACCAACCCCGACGACATTGTTCAACTCAAACGGCACGGCATTCACATCGTCACCATCGATACGAAGCGCGGACTGGACGTGGGCGCAGCCCCTGCGCCGGAGTCGAGTGCGGCAGTCGTCGAAGAGCAGGCGTCCCCTGCTCCTGCAGAGCCTACGACTCCTCAGAGCAACGAGCCTCCATCTCCAGCCGCGGCGGCTGCGGCGGTGTACCGACAAGCGATGGAAGCGGTCGAACGCGTCTTCCTCGATATCGAGGCCGGTCAACCACCCAAGATTGTGGCCTTGAAGCCGGTTGTGCGCGACCTGCTGAAGCAGATTATCGAACAGCCGGAAGCGATGATGATTCAGTTCTGTCTGGATAAGATGCGCCGCTTTGACGGCACGCTCGCCAACCACGGTATGGACGTGTGCGTCCTGACGCTCATTCTGGCGGTGGAAAATAAGTGTACGGAAGATGAGATGGAAGCGCTCGGACTGGGCGCGCTCATGCACGATATCGGATTTGTCCGGCTACCGCGGAACCTCTATCGGAAGACCTCCGCGCTCACGGAGCAGGAACAGGTGCTGATGCGGCAACATCCGCAATTGGCGGCCAGTGTTTTGGCGCAAGTCGACCGAGTGCCGGAGACGGTCACCAGAATCATTGCCGAACATCACGAATTTCAGGACGGAACCGGCTTTCCCAAACTGGTGAAGGCCGGCGCGATTTCCCCCCTCACTCAACTGATGGCACTGGCGGATGCGTATGATGATCTGGTCACGACCAGATATGGCCGCCCGCCCCTGCTACCCCACGATGCCATTCGACAGCTCTTCGTGCTGGGCGCCAAAGGCCGGTACGATAAGACCCTGGTTGAGGTGGCGATCAAAGTGTTGGGTGTCTATCCCTTGGGAAGTCTCATCAAGCTCAACACCAACGAATGCGCGGTGGTGATCGGTCTGAACCATGAAGATCGATTACGGCCGCGAATCCGTATCATCAAGGGTGTCGATGGAGAACGTCAGCACCAGCCCGTGGATATCGATCTTCAAAACCAACCGTCCGATCAGCCGACTCGATCCATTCTCCGAGCGCTGGATCCCGGCACGGAACATATAGACCTACCGCAATACCTCGATCTTGCGGTGGGTGGAGCGTCCGTATGAGTCCTCGGTCACAGTCCCCGTTTCCGCATGCGCAACCTCCCGGCGGCCCTGACCTTCCCATTGAAGCATTGTATCTCCTCTGGGATGCCGTGCCTCTGGGGGTCTGTCTTCTGGCAGCCGATTCGCGCGTCATATTCGCAAACCGTACGGCCGCCCGCCTTTTTCACCGGAAGCCGGAAGACTGCGCACACTATACCCTCTCCGATCTCCTGGGACAGACGGTCGAACTACACGATTCACTGCGATCGTCGGGTGTGTGGAAAGTGCCGGGAAGTGCGGGTGCCGATTCGATGGGGGCGACCGCGACGAATGACACCGACTCCCCTGCATTTGCCTTGATCGAATGGGAGCAACTACGGGTATCCGGCATCCCGGGTGTCGCCGCACTGCTGACGCTTTGCGATGTGACTCGCGAATGCGAATTGGAAACGGATCGTGACCGGCTCGCCACTGTGGCCGATGAAAGTCCCTACCCGATCGTCGAAATCGATCGGGATGGAAACATCCTCTACGTGAACCCTGCCATGGTGGAGGTGCTCTGTCGGTTCGGATACGACCTGAGCGGCAGACCGGACATTCTTCCGGACAACCTTCCCACTCTGGTTGCCACCTGTTTACTCGAGGGACGGACGCTCCGTTCGCAAGACGTAGTCCGTGGCGAGGTCTGCTACAGTTGGACACTCTGCCCGGTGCCCAGCAATCATCTCGTGCGCGCGTACGGCATCGATCTCACGGAAGTCTACGCCACCCATCGCGCGTTGAACGCCACAGCCGATCATCTTCGAGAAAGTAATCGGCAATTGGATCAGGCATTGCAACAGGCCCAATCGGCGGCGCTAGCGAAATCCTCGTTCCTGGCCATGATTACGCATGAACTGCGGACGCCGATGAACGGTGTCATCGGCATGGCGAGCTTGCTCCTGGACACGCCGTTGACGGAAGAACAACGCTCCTTCACACACACGATCCAACAATGTGGTGAAGCCCAACTGTCGCTGATCAATGATGTGCTCGAATGCAGCAAAATCGAAGCCGGCAAACTGGAACTCGAAAGCCTCGACTTTCACCTGCGTACCACGGTCGAAGACGTCTTGTCTCAATTCGCCGAACGCGCTCAGCGGAAGGGGCTCGAGATCACCGGTCTGGTGCATGCGTCCGTCCCGAATGCCCTTCGAGGCGACCCAGGCCGCCTGCGGCAAGTGCTGACGAATTTCGTAGGGAATGCGGTCAAATTCACCGAAAAGGGCGAAGTCACGTTACAGGCATTTCTGGAAAGCGACACTCCGGCCGGCGTGACGATCAAGTTCGAGGTGACCGACTCCGGCATCGGCATCAGTGAAGAAGTCCAGGGACGACTGTTCCAAGCCTTTGCGCAAGCCGACAGCTCCACCACGCGTAAGTATGGCGGCACCGGCCTGGGTCTCGCGATTTCCAAGCAGCTGGTGGAGTTGATGGGCGGTCAGGTCGGCTTACGCAGTCGGCCCGGGGAAGGAACGACCTTCTGGTGCACGGCTCTCTTCCAGAAGCAACTCGTCTGCGCACCCGCCATCGTCCCGTCTGCTGAATTGAGTGGCCGTCGCATTCTGATCGTCGATGACAATGAGTCGAATCGTACGATTCTGCATCATCTGGTCTCAGGATGGGGCATGCAAGACAGTCAGGCTCGCAATGCAGCCGAAGCGATGGAGCTGCTGACGCAAGCCGCGGCCAAGGGACAACCCTACGATGCGGCCGTGCTGGACATGCTGATGCCTGATAAAGACGGCCTGCAATTGGCGCAAGACATCAAGACCCATCCACAGGGCGCGGGTGTTCGGTTGATCGTCTTGACCTCGCTGATTCAACCCGGACATGCAGAGCGGGCTCGTCGTGCAGGGTTTGCTGCGTATTTGACGAAGCCGGTTCGTCACGATCAACTCCAGGGCTGCCTCAGAGTCGTATTCGGGTTACAGCAGGGATCCGGACCGGTCACATCCGGAACCGGAAAACTCCAGCCGGCCGCCCCGCCTCTCATCACCAGGCATACGTTGGCTGAGCAGGCTCCACGCCCGAGAATTCTGGTCGCAGAAGACAACGTCGTCAATCAGAAGTTGGCTGTCCGCATGCTGGATCGACTCGGCTATCAGCCGGACGTCGTGTCCAACGGCCAGGAAGCGGTTACGGCGTTCGAACGGGAATCGTATGCCGCAATCGTGATGGATTGTCAGATGCCCACGATGGACGGCTATGCAGCGACGAGGAGCATTCGCAAGCAAGAGCAGGAATCGGGTGATGCCCAGAAGCGAGCGCACATCCCCATCATCGCGTTGACCGCGAATGCCATGCCCGGGGATCGAGAGCGATGCAAAGCTGCGGGCATGGACGACTATTTGAGCAAGCCGGTGAAGACGGATGATCTCGGTCTTATCCTGCAGCGATGGGCGCCGTTGCCGACTGCTGCCGACGCCCCTGCCCCGATGCCGCGACGGGAAATGTCCATGGGCGACGCACGCGTGTTTGACGCGGCGGCGATGTTGGCCAACATCGGCGGGGATGCCGAATTGTTTGACCAGTTGATTCGACTGTTTCTGGATCGGCATGGCATCTTGATGAAAGACATCGAAACCGCAATCGGGCAAGCCGATGCATCCGCCCTGGAGCGGGCGGCTCACAGCCTTAAGGGCACCGCCGCCAACCTCTGCGCGCCGGACGTCGTCTTGGTGGCGGGCCAACTGGAAGCGACCGGTCGCCTGGGGACGCTGACTGAAGCCCCTTCCCTCCTGGTCCAACTCGACCGCACTGTTCAAGAACTGCTTCCTGTCCTGTCACGCCAAGTCACGCCTCCTGCCTCACACTAACCTCGTTGTCCACTGGCACCAGTCGGACGACGCTTGGACCGATCGCCTCGTCGCCATACGACGACATGCCGAAACGATCATGTGTCACGAAATCAGACGCGTGTTGGTCTGAAGCGATGAGTTAGCGGACGGATGCCGGTATGGCTGCAGAAGAGGTCTGATTCTGTGCAGAGGAAGCAAAGAGAGGGTAGCGCGTAGGCAGATCTTCAGAGAGCACCAATTGTTTGCAGAGTCTGGTCCGGTGATTCATGATCAGCGGGCCCCGCAGGTTGGCAGTTACTGCGGTGGGATCATCAGAGGGAATGGTGAGAATTGTCACGACCGACAACTCGTCCTCTTCCGCTTTTTGAATCTCGATCAAGGCATCCGTCGTAATCGTAATCTGATAATCCGACTTAAAGTACGCCGGATCCATCACGACGAAGGCCAGTTCCGGCGCGTCGACGCATTGCAGCCATTTGAACGGGGCATCCGTATCATGGTCCAGCATCACATACGTGGTCCAGTCTGGAAAGCCCAGGATGCCGGAGGGAAACACCAGCAGCGTGTCGTCCTTGACCTCAAACGTGCCGAATCTGGTCGACTGACACTTCATAAATAGCGTTCAGCCTCCCCGGCGGCTGGTTTTGTTGGACAATTGGCGGAAGGCTTCCAGGGGAATGACTCCTGGCCCTGCCGCGATGCGATTCTCATCCTGGATTCTCGCATGTACTTCATCTCGATGGACTTGCACATTGGGTGGTGCCTCGATGCCAAGCCGAACCTGTCCGCCTTTGATGCCCAGCACCACGATGCGGACATCGGGCCCGATGGTAACACCCTCTCCCCGACGTCGTGTTAAGACCAGCATACAAGCCTTCCTTGGCGTGTGAATACGGGTACATTGGGTATATCGGTTGAGATAGGGATGAACTTAAGCGTTAGTTACGGCAGATAGTTCAGTAACGAGGCATCAAAAATCTTGCTGAATGTCTGGCTGGCAGCCTGTACCGCAACTTGCTGGAGACTCAACTGGCTGATCGCTGTGGCAAGATCGGCATCCTGATTGTCGGAGATCGCTTTGGAAATCGTCAATGTGGCTGTATCCAGCGCGTCGTGGGTCACTTGCAGGCGGTTGGCCAGCGCTCCGACCGTCCCCTGCGCATCACTGATCTGTGCCGTGGCCAGGTCAAGATTGCCGATTCCGGCTTGAATGCTCGAGCGATTGTTGCTTTCGAGTGCGGCAAGCAAGTCTCGAAGCGAATCGAACATGTTCGTGGTGCCGCCCGTGAAGATGCTGCTTCCCGGAACGAGAATTTGCACGGTTTGGTTTTCACCGACGGAGATCGATTGGGTCTCGGTGTTGCCCTGATAGGTCACCGTATCGCCGGTGGTGACCACAAAGGGGCTGACGTTGGTTTTGGTTCCGCCGAACACGGCTTGCCCTGCAACTTCCGTGTTGCCGAGCTGAACCAATTGTCGCTGCAGCTGCCGGACTTCCTTCGCAATGCTTTGACGTCCTTCTGCGGAAGTCGTATCGCTACTTGCTTGAATGGTCAGTTCGCGAACCCGGGTGATGAGAGTCTGGACTTGCCCCAATGCCTGATCGGCAGCGTTCACGCGCGACGTCCCAAAATTGATATTACGAATCCATTGGTTGGTTTGTGACAACGCAGATTTGTCGAGCACGATCTGGCCGTACGAACTTGGATCGTCTTCCGGCGTAGCGACGCGTTTTTGACTGGAGATCTGCTCCTGTGAGGTCAGCATCTGTAGCCGGGAACGTTGGAGATTGCCGAGCAGGGTGTTGTACATCTGTTGATCGGCGACTCTCATAATACCTGCTCCCGGTGAGGTGAGAAAACGGTTACCGCTTCAAAGATATAATCGTCTGCAACATCTCATCACTGGTGGTGATGAGCTTTGAGGCGGCTTGAAACGCCCGCTGATACTTCAACAGGTTGATAAGTTCTTCGTCCATGGAGACACCGGAGATCTCGGCCCGATGAGCCAGCAGTTGGTCATTCAGAATTTCCTGTCCCTGCAAATCACGTGTAGCACCCTGGAGCGTGGCGCCGAAGCTTCCGGCCATCGCGCTGTAGTAGCCTTGAAACGTCGTATTGCCCAACCCCGACACTGCGGCTGTTTGGAGATTCGCAACGGCGAGGGCATTCACATTGTTGCCAGGCAAGCCGGTGGCGGTCGACGACGCGGCGATTTTTTGCCGATCGGTCAGCGCCAGACTGATGGTCCCGGCGGTTGTTCCGGAGGCCGTAAAAAAATCTTGCGTGGTGGAGCCATCGAGCCCGTAGCCTAAGCGATGTTGCGTATTCACCTGCGACACGAGTTGCGACGTGAGTGTGTTCAGGGACGTTTGCAAGCCGGCGGCGGTGGTATCCCGCGCATCAATCAATCCCTTGAGCCGACCGCCGTTGATAGAAGAGGTGATATCCGTATTGGGCCCAGTTCCGCCGTCGTATCGTACGTCGAGGAGCCCGTTGTTGGTCGCGTCGGGAACGCCTGTGAGTTTAAACGCTGTGTGATCTGTCACCAGAACCTGCCCGATTCCGACAAATACGGTCACCTGCCCGCTTCCATCTTCGATGGAGGAAATATCAATCAGGCCGGAAAGTTCGTTCAGGAAGCGGCCTCGTTGGTCCCGTAGATCATTGGCTTGCTGCCCGCTGACTTCCGTCAACTTGATCTGGGCATTCAGGTCCGCGATCTTGCTCGCCAACGCATTGATGTCGTTGATACCGCTCCCGATTTGGCTATCGAGCGAGAGACGCTGCGCCGAGAGCTGCGACGAGGCCTGGTTCAACTGTTTCGTCAACGCGTCGGCTTTGGTCAGAAGCACGGTGCGCGAGGTGAGGTCAGCGGGATTGGTCGCCACATCCTGCCAGGCTTTGAAGAAATCGTTCAGCCCCGCAGCAATACCCTGGTCGTTCGAATCGTTAAACAGGATTTGGATTTGAGAGAGCGCTTTCTGTGATGCATCGAATTGCCCGATGCGTTCGCTGGAACCCAGCAGTTGCTGTTCCACAAAGCTATCGACGGAGCGGCGGATTTCCGACACCTGAACGCCGGTTCCGATCTGACCCGGGCGCCCATTTTCCGGCAGGGTTTCGGTGAGCACCGCCTCCTGGCGCGAATAGCCTGGGGTGCTGACGTTGGCGATGTTTTGGCTGGTGACGGACATGGCGCGCTGGAAACTCGCCAGTGCGTTGGAGCCGACGCCGAATAATCCATTGAGTCCAGACATACGATTGCTCGTTATCCTTTGGCTCTCACCATGCCTGTACCAGCCGCCACTGCTGTGCCGGATGACGAATACAGTGCGGCTGATTCGGGGGACTTTTGCCAGCGCTTGAGTGCTCCGTGCAAGAATTCGAGGGACTGCCCGATGAGAGTGGCGTTCAATCGATTCAAGCGATCCGTCTCCCCGATTGCTGCAACCAGCTCGCGTTCTTGCCGACTCTGGCGTGCCTGTCCCGCCAGGGCGCCTTCCGGAACTGGTCGTGCTCGCCGTGTGTGCTCCAACTCACGAATCTCATCCAACAGTTGAGCTTTTCGCATCGTGACGGACGTGAACTGGCCAAACGACAGGCAGCGAATCGCTTCCTGTTCTTCACGCAATAATGCCTGGAATGCAAGGATGTGCTCGAGCATGCGCTGTATGAGCGCGTCGGCTTCAGTCGCGATGCCTTGTGAAACGGTCGACACCTTGTCTCCTCCCCGACGATATGATTCCGGCCTGCGAGGACACGTGCGTGAAGGGTGCGACCGTCGGTGTGGTTGGCTACAGGACCGCGTCCGTCAAGACGTGACGGATCATGGCGTCCGCGACCTTTTTCCCGTCGACGGTATAGGTGCCCCCTTCAACTGATTGCTGAATCTTGCCGACTCTGGCGTCTCTCTCGGTATCCGGTTGTTCAGCGTTCGCCCTCAGACGCTGAAGTTCTTTGGCTCGCTCGGAAATCTGAACGCGATCTTGCGACTGCGTCTGCTGAGATGCGGTCTTCTTATTGTGCGTCCGATCCGTTTCCTGAACGCCCAACAAAATCTTTGCGAGATCCGCCGCCCGGCCGTTGTGTGAGATCTCCATAACTGCTTCTCCTCCCCTTACCAGGGTGTTCCGATAGGCTTTCCCCTAGTCGAGTACTCTATCGGCGAGGACGGAACGGAACTTTAGGACAAGCCGTCGAATTATCGGTTTTTTTCTATATATGCGTCGACAAAGGAGGTAATTCCGATACCTCCGGCCTGAGTCGCCAATTTGGCAATCTCCTGGTCGTAGAAGGAATACCAGACCTGTTCCCCCTTGCGATCCAAGAGGCCTTTCGGGACAGTTTCTCTCATCTTTCCAATAAGATACGAAATGAAATAGGCCTCAAACTCGTGCCCGGCTTTGTGCAGATCCTTATTGGACGCCTGTGCGAGCGCTCCCTGCTCGTTTGTTCGATCAAGCCCGGCCGGCTGTGTGGCGGACATTTGGGCCAGATCCATCTGTCCGGCAAGAAAATCCCGTATTTCCATAGGGGGCAGTATCCTCTCTTAGACAATCTCAAGATTCGCTTGCAGCGCTCCGGCGGCCCGGAGAGCGGACAGAATCGCGACTAGGTCTCGTGGCGTCACCCCCACGGCATTGAGCGCCCGTACCACTTCTCCAAGCGTGACTGTTTGATCCACCACGATCAAACGCGACTCCTGCTCGGCCACCTCGGTTTGCACGTCAGGCGTCACCGTCGTCTGACCTTGGGTCGAGCCAATCAACGGTGCGGGAGGCTGCGACACGTTGAGTGTGTTCTTCACGGAAATCGTGAGGTTGCCATGCGAAATGGCGCAAGTGGAGAGCCGGACATGTTCACCGAGCACGACCGTGCCGGTGCGTTCGTTCACCACGACCTTGGCGGCGACGTCGACGCTGACATCCAGTCCTTCCATGGTCGCGATATATTCCACCACCCGCCCATGGAACGCGGAGGGAAGCGTCGTCTTCACCATACCGGCATTCACCGGGACCGCGGTTCCCTTCCCGAAGGTCCCGTCGATGGCCTCTGCCGTGCGAATGGCCGTGGTGAAATCAGGATGCCGCAACAACACCGACACGGTATCCCAGGTATCGATGTCCACAGCGACTTCCTTTTCCACGATGGCGCCTGCGGGAACCACGCCGGCTGCCTGATGGTTCTTCGTCACCGTCGCACCCCCTGCGCCTCCTGTTCCGCCCAGAAACCCGCCGATCGAGACCGGCCCTTGGGCCACGGCAAACACCTGCTGGTTCGGAGCCTTCAACGGGGTCGAGAGCAAGGTCCCGCCTTGGAGGCTTTTCGCATTCGCCATGGAGGACACCACTGCATCGAGCGTCATACCGGGCTTCACAAACGGAGGCAATTTGGCGGTAACCATGACCGACGCAATGTTGCGCGTCAGCAATTGGATCGGATCGATCACTAGGTTGATGCCCATCTTGTTCAACATCGACATCATGGCCTGAATGGTGAATTGTCCGCCGATGACCTGGTCGCCGGTCCGATCCAGACCGACCACCAAACCGTACCCGATCAATTGGTTTTCCCGCACGCCCTCGATGGTGGCCACATCTTTTACGCGCACGGCATGGGCCATCGAGACGCTGAAGAGCGACAGCGTCAGAAATGCGATCATGCCGACCACGGTTCGACGCAGCCAGGGACTCACGGACGGGCGCGGCGCCGGTGCGGGAGTCGTTTGCGGCTGAGGAGACAGCCAGGAGCGGGTGAGTTGCTCCGGATCCACTGCCGGTGTTCGCAGCACGCCGCTGGACATCATCAGACGAAAACATTGCATGATCATCGCTCGTTGTTGTTTGCGTGGCATCGACATGATGACTCCTGTCTGACCCAATGCTCTTGCCCTGATCCTGCGATTAGAATGGATAGACCCAGTCCAGTATCCTGACGAACCAACCCGGCCGTTGCACATCGTCCACGACCCCCAAGCCGGAGTATTCGATTTTGGCGTCGGCGATCGCGCTGGATTGCACCGTGTTCTTCGTATTCACATCCACCCGTCGAACGATGCCGCCGATCGTCATGATCTGCCGTTCGGAATTGACCGTGACTTCGCGTCGCCCTTCGATCCGCAAGTCTCCGTTCGGGAGTACCTCGGTCACGGTGGCCGAAATGGTCCCGGTCAACGTATCCTCGCGATTCGTCGCGCCCTTCCCGCCGAACTTGTTCTTCGCGCTGGCATCGATCCCAAATCCACGTTTGGCTTCTCCGCCAAGCCGGATGCCCGGAAGCCCGAGATACCCCATGCCTGTGCCGCCGATTCCATTCGATACCGTGGAATCTTTTTCCGCGCTGGTGTCGGCGCTCTTCGACCCTTTATGTTTTTCGGAAATCAGAATCGTGATGATGTCGCCCGCCCGCATGGCGCGGAGATCTTCATAGAGATAGGCTCGGCCGTTTTCCTCCTGCCAGAGTGATCCCGTCGTTTTCGGGGGCGGCAACTTGGCCACATCGGTCTTGGTAGGCTTCGCGGCAGGTGAACTGGAGCAGCCGGTGTGGGCGCAGAGCGCCACAAGGCACACCAGCATGGCGGCACTGCGAGATCCCATGGACAATAACTTAAAAGCTAACACGGACCACCCCCGGAGCGACGACCGTCGCCCGCAAGTCTTTCCCGGAATCGACATTGGAAACAGTGATGGTCTGGCCCAACTCGCCGTGCGACTTGGTGACTCCCACGGTTTGAATCGAAAGCCCTCCCTGCCGGGCTTCAATCGTGACCCGATCGCCTTTGTGCACGGCGAAGGGGCGTCGGACCGAAGTGAGCCGGATCGCATTCTGTGGCGGCAACGGACGGATGGCGGCTTTCCCGATCACGTCGGCCGGATTGATTGCGAACGGCTGCTTCAGGTCGTACAGCACGATACGCTCGGTGGCGACATCGTCGGCCGCAATCTCCTCATCGGCCTTGATGGAGCGAACCGGCACCACCACGTCGACGAGCGCGGCCACATCAGCCGTGGCCTCGACGGTCTTGATGAAGCGGCCGTTCACCGCCAAGTGAACCTGAAACACTCGTCGTCCGAGCGGCTCATCCGAGCGGCCACCGCTCACCTGTATGTCGACGGTTCCCGACGGCAGCGCAATCGGCTGTTGCGGCTCGCCTAGCATCACCTGGCAATCAGCGGCGCGACCCGCGAGCTCTCGCTTCACGAAATCGTGAATGACGCCGCGGATCTGCTCCGGATAGATGAGGCGTTTTGCACGTGCGTGCGGAAGCCCCTGCGCACTGTGTACGAGCGCTTCGTGCACGCGAAACAGCGGCCGAACCGGCGCCTTCTCCCCTGCCGATGCAGGCAGCACCGCGCCTGTGATCAGGCTGAGCGTGACGACACTGACGAGGCCGATTCGATTCACGGGTGTCACCCTTCGTTGAAAGTACGGCGCCGATTATCGGCGCAAGTTGTTCGCGATCTGCATCATTTCGTCGGATGCCTGGATCGTCTTGGAGTTAATTTCGTAACTCCGTTGGGCGATGATCATGTTGACCATTTCTTCCGCCAGATTGACGTTCGAGCTTTCTAAAAATCCCTGCTGCAAGGTGCCGAAGCCGGTAGAGAATCCGCCGGTGCCCTGCTGTGCCGGGCCCGAGGCAAAACTGTCCAGAAACAGATTGCCGCCCATGGCCACCAGACCGGACGGATTGTCGAAACGCACCAGTTGAATCTGTCCCACCTGTGACGCCTGGGTCACACCAGGCAGCAGCACGGAGACGGTCCCATCCTGGCCGATATCGATCTTGAGGGCGCCGGACGGGATGGTGATGACGGGGGTGAGTTGGTCGCCGTCGCCGGTCACGAGATTGCCCACGTTGTCCCGTTTGAATGAGCCGTTGCGGGTATACATGATGGTGCCGTCCGGTCGGGCGACCTGAAAGAAGCCGGCTCCGTCGATGGCCAGGTCGAGATCGTTACTCGTCTGGCGCATGTTGCCCTGCATCCACTCCTTGGCCACGGTAATGGGACGCACGCCTCCTCCGACCTGGACGCCGACGGGAAACACCCCGACGTTCGACGCGTTGGTACCGGGCAAGCGTTGGATTTGATACAGCAGGTCGCCGAATTCTGCGCGGCTCCGCTTGAACGCGTTCGTGTTGACGTTCGCCAAGTTGTTGGCGATGGTGTCCACATTAAGTTGCTGGGCCGTCATGCCCGTCGCCGCGGTCCACATTGCGCGAATCATAGAACCCCTCCTATTGCACCCGGCCCAGATCCTGGATGGCCGTCTCCGTCATACGATCAAGCGTCTGAATCAGCTTCTGCGCCGACTCATAACTCCGCATCCCCTGAATCATCTTCACCATTTCGGTGAGCGAATTCACGTTCGATTCTTCAATATGTCCCGGCTGCAGCCGCGGCTTGACCGAGGTGCTGGGCTTGCCCCCGGCAAACAATCCTTCGGTATATTTTTGTGGCATGTCGGACTCAGGAAACTCGACCACCTTGATGTTGCCGATCGTGTTCCCATCGACTTGAATCGCGCCTTCCGTGTTGATCTGGATGTTTCCGGGCGGGACCTTGATCTCGCCTTTGGTCCCCATCACGGGATGACCGAGGTTCGTCACCAGTCGGCGCTGGCTGTCGAGGGAGAAAATACCGTTCCTGGTGTAGCGGGCTCCTTCCGGAGTCTTGACCTCAAAAAATCCGTCGGTCTGGATTGCCACATCGAGCGGGTTGCCCGTGATGCGGATCCGGCCTGGCTCAAACGTGGTGCGCACACCATGCGCTTCCGCGAAGACCCGTTCGCTCGGACCCGCCGGACGCGTGGAGATGGTGGACACGATGCCGTTCGAGGGCGACCCCATTGCAACCGAATTGGCACGGGCAAAGAGCCCACGGAACCCCTGCTGGTCCTGTTTGAAGCCGGAAGTATTGACGTTCGCCAAATTGTTGGCGAACACCTGCAACTGCTTTTCTTGAGCAACTGCGCCGGAAAGAATTGGATAGATGGCTCGATTCATGTGTTTCTCGTCCTGCCTTCCTGCTACTCCACCAGGAGAGATAGCAATGCACATGCCATCCCCTTCCGATGCGCTTCACAAAACGCACACCGCCGTCGTCATCACAAAATGCGAATGATTGTCGATAGATGCGAACGGGAACGAAACAAGGAGCATAAGAGAGGTTCGAGGGGCACTCAGCAGAGGCCGTCAACGACAGAAGGTGGCTGGAAGTCTTTTCCGCTACCTAGGAAAGTCTTGCCTAGAGAAGGAAGAGGGGCGTGCGAAGAGTTAGGCTGCAATCGTGGAAGCAGAATCAGCGGCCGACATGTCCTGCGCACCGGCAATCCCGCCCAGGGTGCCGCCTTGTGCCAGTGCGCGCTCCAAGGCGTGCACGGCAGCCTCAATCAATGCCGGCGCATCGACTCCATCCTGACCTGAGAGGCTGATGCCGATCCGGCTGCTGAGGAACAACTCGTGGCAATCGAGGGTGACTGGCTGGGCGATCGTGCGCTGCATCTTTTTCGCAATCGCCAGCACCTCATCCTGTGTCATCACCTGCTCTAACAGCACCGCAAACCGCGACTCTGTGAGCCTGGCGACGACATCGACGGTCCGCAACGCGCTTTTCACCCGTGCGGCCTGAACACGGTACATCAGATTCCGGTTCAGCATCGCATAGGCATCGGTTTCCGCCGTGAAGTGCTCAAGCTCGATGACGAGAATGGCAGCCTGGCGCCCTTCCCTCTGAGCACGGCCTACCGCTTGGGTCAGGAGTGAGAGAAACAACCGCTGCCTTGGGAGCCCCGTTACCGGATCGTACGTATGTGCCGCACCGACCAGCGAGAGCGTTGCCGGCGTATCAGGTGTGGATGCGGCCACCGGTTGCCGAATGGACCAATTCGCCGCTCCAAATACCAAGAGGGAGAAGCCCATTCCCAACATCACCATGACGGGATAGGCAGTCAACGCCGAAACCGTGAGCAACCCCACGGAGGCCGTCCAGTACAACCCGCCCGCCATAAACATGACACAGGCCACAACACCGACTCGGGCAATATCATGGGATTCTACGGGGTGGGACGCGCCGGAATGCTCGCACCCGTGGCTGGTTCCCGATCCATCATGATCGCCGCCGTCGGGTGATGCAGGTGGGGGCACGCTCATAGGCGACGATACACAGGATTGATAGACGTGAGACCACAGGGTCTAAACCGTATCGGAGGAGTCGTGGGGAAACTGTAGGACAGAGTGTCGGCGTGAAGCCTTACGAAGAGAGTCGGCAAGAACGGACAGCAACGGCAAGCAGGACCTCGAGATGTCTCCTATACATCGACCGGTTCCAGCCGTGCCTTGAGATGCAGAATGGCCTTCGAATGGATCTGGCAGACCCGAGATTCAGTGACCTTGAGCGCCTGCCCGATTTCTTTCATCGTCAGTTCTTCGAAGTAATATAGCGACAACACGAGCCGTTCTTTTTCCGGAAGATCCTGGATGGCGGTTTCGAGCACGTGACGCGCACGCTC
The DNA here is from genome assembly GCA_016788885.1 of Nitrospira sp. Classification (NCBI taxonomy): domain Bacteria; kingdom Pseudomonadati; phylum Nitrospirota; class Nitrospiria; order Nitrospirales; family Nitrospiraceae; genus Nitrospira; species Nitrospira sp. Next base: position 118,037 of record JAEURX010000018.1, read on the forward strand.
ACTCACCAACATGGAGAGTGGATCCGGTTGATTGGAGTCGGTCAGCATGCTGATGATCTTGTGGCCGTCCGCATCTTGGACGCCCAGGTCGTCAAGACTGATGACAACCGCACCCCGAGAGCGAGTGAGAAACTCATCCAGTTCCTCCTGCGACATCTTGAGCTCTTTGCCGACTTCCTGGTCCGATGGTGGACGGCCGAGGCGATGGAGGAGTTCGGAATAGGTCTTTTGCAACAAGGTAATACGCTCATGGACGGAGCGCGGAATCCAGTCCATGGAACGGATCTCGTCGAGCATGGCACCTCGGATGCGAAACTCCGCGTAGGTTTTAAATTTTGCCTCACGGGTCGGATCGTACTTATCCATCGCATCCATGAGTCCCATGATTCCGACGGACATCAAGTCTTCAGCGTCCATGTACGCCGGCAGTCGAAACGCCAACCGATGCGCCATGGCTTTGACGACATGAGTAAACTCTTGAATCACCCGTTCACGATCGGATTCCTCAATCACTCGGCGCTGGGCATTTCCGACTGCAAGCGTTTTACGAGCGTGCGTCATTCGCGACAATCCTTTCGCTCAATGCGTCCGCAGAAGTTGTTGCCACAGGAACTGGACGGTTCCCTTGGGGATCGCCGGTGGCGTCAATTGCGACACCGCTTCCGTCAATTCTCGAAACGCGCGGCTAGCCGGCGCATGAGGGAACAGATCGATGACGGCCCGCTGCTGGGTCACCGCCATCGGGACATAGTCGTCCTGCGGAATAGCCCCCAAGTAATCAAGTGAAATGTGGAGGAATCGGCTCACCGCGACCTCCAGCTTTCGATAGATGCGGGCCGCATCCCGAGGCGACTTCACCATGTTCACCAAAACGTAAAACCGGCGCTCGCGGTATTGCCGGAGCAACACCTTCATCAAGGCATAGGCATCGGTCAGCGAGGTGGGCTCAGGAGACACGACGACAACGATCGATTGTGCCGCTGCGGCGAAATAGGTCACGGTCGACGAGATCCCTGCGCCGGTGTCGATCAGCAGCACATCCATCGTCGAGGCCAATCGTTCCAACTCTTCCTGCAGGATGAGCTGTTGTGCTTCCGTCAGAACGGTGAGCTGCGAAATTCCTGTACTGGCTGGCAGGACGGTGATGCCGCTGGGGCCGGTCAAGGCAATGTCTTCGAGCCGACAGGTCTTGGCGAGCACGTGCTCCAGTGTGTATTTCGGTGTCAGCCCGAGCAGGATGTCGACGTTGCCCAATCCGAGGTCCGCATCGAGCACCAGGACTTTTTTGCCGGTTTGAGCCAAGGCGATCGCCGTGTTGGCGACCACGTTGCTTTTCCCCACTCCGCCTTTGCCGCTGGTGACCGTGATCACCTGTGTTCGGGAGGGACCGACGCCGCCGTCACAGGCTCTCAGTTGCGGATCCAAAATTCCTGGTTGCATCGCCATCATCTCTCCCCTCTTGTTCGACCACCGACTACCGCGCGTACGACCGATTTCCCGGCACAACCGGAGATGTTCCCTGCGCATCCCATGCAGTGTTGGTGCCACCGCCTGGTGTACGCACTTGCCCGCCCAAGAGGAGGTCTCCCAGGCGATTGACATGAGCCTGAACCAGGTCGTCGGGAACCCGTTGCCCGGTCCCCCAGTAAGACAACGGAATGCCGGTGCGGTGAGTGGCCTCGAAGATCCCCCCGTACCCGGTGGTTTCATCCAGCTTGGTGAACAGTAGTCGCAATGACGGGACATCCACACACTGACTCGTGCTGACCACGAGATCAGGCACACGTGTGGCCGCGGCCAGGACCAGATGCACTTCCATGGGAAGCCCGCGATTCAGCAGCCCTCTCCAGCGTTGAGCGGCGATCGGTTCATAGGGATTGAATCCCGCCGTGTCGATCAAGATCAGTTCCGCTTCCCGCGCCAGATCGATCGCCTCCTGGGCTTCCTCGCAGGATGCCGCCACCGACAATTCCACCCCCAAGACTTCCGCATAGAGCCGGAGATGTTCCACTGCAGCCGGACGATAGGTGTCCATCGTGATCAAGGCCACGCTCCGCTGTTCCACGATGCCGTAGTGTGTCGCCAATTTGGCGATCGTGGAGGTTTTACCGACGCCGCTGGGACCGACGAACAAGGCGATTTTCTGTTCACCGGTCGTGCTCAAAAGCGGGCCGGCCGTGGTCACTCGATCGAGCAACACCGTGCGTAGCAACTGGAGCGATGAGTGACGCTGAGACGTCCCCTGCTCGACGAGGGTTTCCCGCAGTTCTCGCAGACAGGCCTCAGCCGTCGCATGTTCGACGCCCTGCGCGAGGAGATCCTCATAGACACGTTGGAAGGACTGAAACGCCGTGCCCTGGGCGTGATGCTGTGTCTGCGCCTGGCTCTGTGGCGCTGAAGCCACCCCGGCCGTCTTGGCCTGACGAGGCGCTGTCAGGAGTGGGTGATTCGCGAATTTCGCGTTGTCGGTCCTCTGCTCCATTGCGCCCTGAAGCGTTTTTTGGAAGCGCGATTCCTCCGCCGGCACCGTCGGAGCCGAAAGGCTCACCGGAGCGACGTGCTCGGCGTCAGCGAGGATCGGTGCTGCGTCCGGCACGGCTACGTCGTCCTCGATCGCCGCCATGACTTCCAGCACAGAGCCCCCCAGCAGGCCGAATCCGTTGTCCCATGACCGCACCCGCTTGGTGGACAAAATGACGGCGTCCGGACCAAGGGTCTCCTTGATGGAGCGGATGGCCTCATGCATCGACGCGACGTGAAAGGTCCGTACCTTCATGCCAAGCTCCTGGTATCACTGCCTTCGAGATCCAAACGAACCGTTTCCAATGCCTGCAGTCGTGTCACGCTGTCGACCTCGTTCAGGCCGAGTATCGGAACTGAGTGCAAAATCCGATCCGTGAGTTTCCGCAGATGTCGCCGCAGCGAAGGTGAGCACAGAATCACTGGCTGATGTCCTCGCCCGACCATTCGTTCGGCCGCTTGCTTCAATGCAGCGAGCAGTTTCTGTGCCACCAGCGGGTCGGGAGCCCACTGACTACCCTGCCCGGCAGCATTGGCCTGGTCGGCAAGGGTTCGATCCAGCCGCGGATCGAGTCCGATGATCGGCAACGACCCATCAGGCGCGAGATACTGCTTGGTAATCGTCCGGCCGAGCGATTGCCGCACCACTTCCGTGAGGATATCCGGATCCTTCGTCGTGGCAGCGTGGTCAGCGATCGTTTCGAGAATGGTCCGCAAGTCTCGAATCGGCACTCCTTCACGCAGAAGGTGCGACAACACCCGGACCAGGCTGCCAAGCGGAATCAGGTTAGGAATCACTTCTTCCACGAGCTTGGGGTGATTTTTTCCCAGTTGATCGAGCAGACCCTGCACTTCCTGCCGACCCAGCAACTCGTGCGCATGCCGCTTGATGAGTTCGGACAGATGGGTGGCGATGGCCGACCCGGGATCGACCACGGTATAGCCGGCCATTTGAGCCTGTTCCCGCTGTTGTTCAGGAACCCAGAGTGCCGGCAACCCGAACGCCGGCTCCTTGGTCGGCAAACCATGGATGATGCCCCGTTGCGCCGTGCCAGGGTCGATAGCCAGCACATGAGCCGGCATGACTTCGGACTTGGCCAGTTCGACGCCTTTGAGCAACGCCGCATATTCATTCGGCCGCAGTTGCAGATTGTCTCGAATATGAATCGGCGGAAGGACGAATCCCATGTGTTCGGCGAATTGCCGCCGTAATCCTTTGATGCGATCGAGGAGTGCCCCCCCCTGTCCTCCGTCGACCAGGCCGATGAGGCCGTAGCCCACCTGTACTTCCATGAGATCCAATGGCACCACCTGCGTCGCGGCGTCCTCGGCCTTGGTCTGCGGAGATGCCTGCTCAGGTTGCGCGGCGGCACCTTTTTGCTGCTCATTGATTTGGAAGGCCATCCAGCCGGTCAGGCTGCCGAGTGCCAAAAACGCGAGATGCGGCAATCCAGGAACCAGTCCCATGGCGAGGAGAATGCCGGAGGCCGTCCCGATGGCCTTTGGCGAAATGAGGACCTGTCTCGTGACTTCGAATCCGAGGTTCACCTCAGACGCAGCCCGAGTGATCACGATACCGGCAGCGGTCGACACGATGAGCGCCGGCACCTGCGCGACCAGGCCTTCACCGACCGTCAGCAGGGTGTATGTTTGCGCGGCGGCCGACAGCGACATGCCCTGCTGCAGCACACCGATCGTCAAACCGCCGAGGATATTGACGAGGGTGATGACCACTGCCGCCACAGCATCACCTCGTACGAATTTGCTCGAACCGTCCATCGCTCCGTAGAAATCGGCTTCCTGCGCGATTTCCTTTCGGCGCTGGCGGGCCTCCTTATCGTTGATCAGACCGGCGTTCAAATCGGCATCAATCGCCATTTGTTTCCCGGGCATGGCATCCAAGGTAAACCGTGCGGCGACCTCCGCGACACGGCCCGCACCTTTGGTGATGACGACGAAGTTGATAATGACCAGGATCGTGAACACCACCAGACCGACGGTGTAGTTTCCGCCGACGACGAAATTGCCAAAGGCCCGGATGACTTCACCCGCCGCCGCCGCCCCTTCATTCCCGTGCAGTAAAATCAATCGGGTGGACGCAATGTTGAGGGCGAGGCGAAGCAGCGTCACCATGAGGAGGATCGACGGAAAAACGGAGAATTCGAGCGGCCGGCGAACCTGCATACCAACCAGGAGGATGATGATCGAGAGCGTAATGTTGAAGCTCAGCAGCAGGTCCAGAAAGAATCGCGGGAGCGGGACCAGCATCACCATTAGAATGCCGACCACGCCCACGGACATCAAAATATCCGGGTGTTTGACCAGGGAGCTGCTGGGAATCGATGTATTCTCAGATGCCATCGCCACTCCTACCGACTTGGATTATGCGGGCGGCAGTTTGCCGCGTACGCGATACACAAAGGCCAGGATTTCCGCGACGGCGCGGTACAGGTCTTCAGGCACCTCGCGGCCGACGTCGACCAACTTGTAGAGGGTCCGCGCCACCAACTTGTTTTCCACGATCATGACGCCGTGTTGGCGACCGATCTCTCGAATCTTCTCGGCGATGAATCCTGCGCCCTTGGCCACGACGACCGGTGCGCCATTGGCTTTCGCGTCGTATTTCAGCGCCACCGCCAGGTGTGTCGGGTTGGTGATGATCACGTCGGCTGTAGGCACGGCCGCCATCATGCGCTTGCGGGACATTTCGCGTTGCGTGCTGCGGATCTTCGATTTGACCGCCGGGTCTCCTTCCGCCGCGCGACTTTCTTCCTTGATTTCATCGCGCGACATCCGGAGGTCCCGCTCCCATTGGAAACGCTGATACCCATAGTCCGCGGCACCGATCACCAACTCGGCGCCGCTGATGGTGAGCGCGGCCTTGATGGTCGCCCAACCCACCGTCGGCAGCAGGGACTCCATGCCGAATTGCGTCAGCGCCAGGAATTCCAGCATGTCCTGCTTGATGGTGAGATAGCCCACCGCGCCGATGACTAATATCTTGAGCCAGGATTTGATCAGTTCGACGACAGATCGCGGCGAAAAGAGGCGCGAGAAGCCTCCCATCGGGCTAATGCGCGACCAGTCCAGGCTGAACCCATCTTGTTTCCAGAGAAACCCAGTCTGCATGAGATTGGCGCCGACACCCACTACGGCGATCCCGGCTACGACCGGTCCCAGCATGAAAAAGACATCCAGGCCGATCTGGCGGAGAATCACATGCAGATGATCGAGGTTGAGTGCCTGATACGTCGTCTCCTCCATTGAACGAGAGAGCCACGCCTGGAGACTGGCACGCAGTCTGTTCATGATCGCCGGCGTCATCCAATACAGTGCACCGAAACTGCCCAACAGCGCGATCGCCATGGCGGCATCGCGGCTGAGCGCGATTTGACCCTTCGCTCTCGCTTCAGATTTGCGTTTCGGTGTCGCCTGTTCTGTACGGTTTTGCGAGCTGTCAGCCATGGCCCAACGCTTTCAGGAGCCCGAGAATCGTCTCCACCAGCATCTCAAATTCTTTCTCGAACAAACCGAGCGTAAAGGGTAAGGCCAGACTCATCGCCAGCAGCCCTGCCCCGATCGTGATCGGAAAACTCTGCACAAATACGTTCATCTGCGGCACGGCTCGTCCCATAATGGCCAGCACCGTATTGACGATCACGAGCGTCGCAAACACGGGGGCGGCCATCTTGAGCGCCACCCGCAGCATGTTTTGCGCGAGTTGAATAATGTCCGTTGCGATACTGTCGGACAGCTTCGCCCCGAACGGTGGAACGAATTCGTAGCTCATGCCGATGGCATGCACCACCAACAAATGCGCATTCAGGGCGAGAAACACCAAGGAACCCAACGTGAGTTGGAATTGTGCAATGATCGGCGCATTTTGATGGCTCATCGGGTCGATCATCTGAATCGCGCTGAATCCCATTTGAGTCCCGATCATGTCCCCGGCGACCTGGAATCCTGAAAAGAGCAGCCTGACCGCCAACCCGATCGTCAACCCGATCAGAAATTCACTGCCGATCCCCGCGACGACCAAGACCGGATCTGTGGGCAGGTTCGGCAATTGGATGATCGGCGCCAGAACGAGTCCCAACATCGTGACGAGCCCGGCCTTCACTGGCGTGGGAATTGTCCGGGTGTTCAGAATGGGAAACACGCTGATGATGCCGGCGATCCGCACCAGTAGAATGGAAAAGGCCTGAAACTGAGGCAGTGCCAGATGAAGGGTCTGTACGGCGTTCATGTAGTGGCCCTGTCTCAGCGAATCAGCGTCGGAATACTGGTGATGATGTGAGTCATAAACGCAATCAAGACGCCCAACATCCACGGGAGAAATAGGAGGGTGGCGGCAAAGACTGCCAGCACTTTCGGCACGAACGTCAGGGTCGCTTCGTTGATCTGGGTCATGGCTTGAAACGTACTGACGATCAACCCCACCACGAGGCTCAGTCCAAGGATGGGAGCAGACACGAGCATGCACGTTTCGATCGCCTGACGCCCAATTTCCGTCACGGTTTCAATCGTCATCATGACTGGTCCTATTGAAAGCTTTTGACCATGGAACCGACGACCAGATACCAGCCGTCGGCCAACACAAAGAGAATCAATTTGAACGGCAGTGAGATCATGACCGGCGGCAGGAGCATCATGCCCATGGACATCAGGACGCTGGCGACGACCATGTCCACGATCAGAAAAGGAATGTACAGCAGGAATCCAATCTGGAAGGAAATACGCAACTCACTCAGCACGAATGCCGGAATGATGACATGGGTCGGCACGTCATCCACCTTGGCCGGTTTCTGCGCATGCGAGAGTTCCAAAAACAGTTCCAAATCCTTATCGCGCATCTGCTTCAACATGAAGGCGCGAATCGGTTGAATACCCTTGTTCCACGCTTCGTCGTAGCCGATTTGCTCCGCGAGCAACGGCTGGAGCGCATCCTTGTAGACAGACTGGCCAACCGGGGCCATGACGAACATCGTCAGAAACAGCGCCAAGCTGATGAGAACTTGATTGGGTGGCACCTGCTGCGTGCCCAGGGCCTGACGGAGAAACGACAAGACAATCACCATACGGGTGAACGACGTCACCATGATGAACATGGCTGGCGCCAGCGACAGCACGGTCAGCAGTGCGAGGATTTGGAGCACGACGGCGGTTTGCTTGGTTCCACCGCTCCCAAGATCGAGGGTGAGCGTGGGCCCTTCGGCTTGCGCGGACGAGGCTCCGACGAGACAGGCCAGTACGGCCAGGAGCACGATGCCGGCTCCCCATCGAGCGGCGCAGGGCCGCGGGGATTGTCTACGCATACCTAGGTTGTTAGCGGGTCGCACGGAACCCCTCCTGAACGCTGCCTTGATGATCCCCTGACGACGCGGCCATGAACGCGGGCGCAGCATTTGCCATCAATCGTTTCACCTGCTCGGGATCGGTGACTTTTCCGAGCGGCACCAGATCGGTTGGCGTAGTGCCCAGGATGAACACTTCTCCGGCCACCGCCACAACCATCACATGTTTGCGCGATCCCAGCGGACCGCTTCCCAAGATGTGCACCAGGGGAGCACCGCTCACGGGAAGAAATCGTCGGCCGACCGACGACCGGGCCACGGCCAGAAGCCCCATGATGAGCGCCAGCACAATCCCCAGCGCGGATACCATGCGTACGACACTTTCCCAGATTTCCATGAGACCGCGTGTTCCCTCTGCCGTCAGCGCGGCGTGATCATCGCTTCCGCCGGTGGCTCATCCGAGTTGTTGAATCCGTTGATTTGGACTGACGACGTCTGTCAGACGAATACCGAATTTTTCGTTGACGACGACGACTTCGCCCCGCGCCACGAGTTTGTTGTTGACCAACACTTCCATCGGCTCCCCCGCGAGTTTCGTGAGTTCGATGACCGAGCCCTGCCCCAGCTGAAGCAACTCACGAATCAACATTCTGGTCGATCCGATCTGCACCGTGACCTGAAGCGGGATGTCCAGGACGAATTCGATATTTTTGTTCGCCGGCACCGCGCCGTGATTGTCCACCGGCGGAAAGGAGGTCGGTTGCGGGCTGACTTCGCCGTTGGAGGAATCCGTCTGTGCCGTGCTGTCACCGTTGCCCATGCCACAATCTCCTTTAAATCCGCTACGCCCTACCCCAACACCTTCGTGACGCGGCAGGCATGATTGCCTTTGAAGACCCCGGGCTGCCCGTGAAACTTCGGATCACCCTCGACCAAACACAGCATCGGGTCGCCGGGATGCTGATCGAGCATGAGGACATCGCCGGGGCCGAAGTTCATCAGATCCTGGACGCTGATCCGAGCTGTGCCGAGTTGGACGGCCACGGCGACATCACATTCCTGGAGTGATTCTTTGAAGCGACTGCCCCAGCTGCTGTCCTGTTCGACATTGTCGGCAAACAGGCCGGAGTAGAGCTTCTCTTTGATGGGTTCCAACATCGAGTAGGGATACGCGATGAACATTTCACGGGTGATATCGCCGAGATGGACCTGCAGTGTCACGACCACAACGATCTCTGATGTCGTCACGACCATCGCGAACTGGGGATTGCTCTCCGTGCGTAGATAGGCGATTTTGACCGGCATCACTGCCTGCCAGGCTTTTTCGAGATCCACCAGCGCCTGCTGGACCAGCTTCTTGATCAGCCTGACCTGAATCGGTGTAAATTCGCGGCCTTCCGGTTTGACATGCGTCTGAACTTTTCCACCGAAGAAAAAGTCGACGATCAGGTACACGAGCATCGCGTCCATAATGTAGAGGCCGTTCCCCCGTAACGGCTCCATTGCAAATAGATTAAACGACGACGGCACCGGAACCTTCTGAATGAAATCGCCGAACTTGATGATTTGCGTGCCCATGACACTAAATTCGATCTTCTCGCGCAGGAGGCTTGTCCAGGAAATAGACTGTTGGCGCGTGAAGCGGTCATTGATCATTTCCATCGTGGGCATACGCCCGCGAATGATCCGCTCCTGGCTCGTCAGGCTGTATGCTTTGACACCGCCTGGATCTTCCTCATCCTTCGGAGCCGTCTCGACCTCGCCGGACATGACACCGCCCATCAAGGCGTCGATTTCTTCTTGAGAGAGTATCTTGTCCATGCGATCCTCGAGGACTATCGCTCAGTTACTGAATGACAAATTCCGTAAAGTAGGTCGACTTGACTGATTTCTTCGGCAACAACCCGTTGATGCGTTCCGTGATATCCTCGCGCAATTTGTGTTTTCCCTGAGGCGAACGCGCCGTGGCGGAGTCCAGACTGGTCAGCAGGACGAGGATCGCGTCACGAATCTGCGGCGTACGGGCCTTGATCTGTTCCACCGTTCCCGAACTATCCGCCTCTACCTTGAGCGTGACCTTGAGGTAACGAATTTCTGGTGAATCTGCGAGGTTGACGATAAACGGATCCAGGTCGGCAATGACGTTGGCATCAGCGGCGGCACCATGTTCCCCGCCCTTTTCCTCAGCTCCACCATGCCCGGCAGCCTTGTCCGCACCGCCTTCAGCCGGCGCCTTCTCTCCGGAGGATCCGCCCATCATTTTCATCATCGCAAACGCCCCACCCAACGCCAGGACCAACACTCCGGCCACGATGATGATCACCATCTTCATGGGAATGCCTGCCGGTGCTGCGGGCGCTTTTTCTTCTGCTGCTTCTGACATACAGACCTCCTGCGGACAGTGATTGCCGGTGCTGGTCAGTTGTGCAATGCATATGCCACGCGCGGGACGCAGCCTGTGCTGATAAGGCGCGCTTCAACGCGATACAACGTGAGATAAGACAATGAGTTGGACTTGCAGGACGCAAGGAACGCGTTGCCGTCAGACGGATCGGTGCGTAGTTGTCACCGCGGTGACAGGCCGCCGAAAAGCACCGACAGTTTGTTGACGAGGACGCCGGAGACGAACGCTGCGAAAAGGAGGAGAGTACCTAGGCAGAAATTGCCGATGTGCTGTCCGGCGCGGCCGCTAGCCGACCGCGCCGGAATCCTTACGCGTTACCGTTTCAAATTCACCAACTCCTGCAGCATTTCGTCGCTGGTCGTAATCGCACGAGAGTTCGCTTGAAACGCCCGCTGCGTGATGATCATATCGACGAATTCCTTCCCGAGATCAACGTTGGATTGTTCCACCGTTCCCGAGAGCACTCGGCCGAGACCGTTGATCGTCGGCGCGCCTGCCAAGGCGGCCCCGGACTCCACGGTTTCTAGGAAGTGATTGTCACCGACGTTGGCCAAGCCATCCGGATTGGTAAAGCGGCTCAGGACCACTTGCGCCAACGCGCGGGTTTGTCCGTTCGTGAACTGGGCCATCACCTTGCCTTCCTTGTCCACGCTGATACGATCCAACGTGCCGGACGAATACCCGTTTTGGGTCTGGCTCTGCACGCCGGACGCGGCGCCGAACTGCGTGAGCGACGCCAGGTTCACCGTGACGGTTTGTGGCGTCGTGGCGCCGTTCGTTAACGTAGCGGTGATGGTCTGGGTGCCGCCGGCAGTGACGGCACCGCTCGCGTTGAACGTCATATTGGTTTGTGCGGCTGCCGCGCCACCATCGACCTGGGAATAGACGCCCCAGGCATTCGCGGCAGTTTTTCTGAAATACAACTGCATCTGGTGTGAGTTGCCCAGCGAATCATAAAACGTCATCCCCGTGGAGAAGTTGTACGACGTGGTATCAGTCACGCTGAACGCCGTCGTCGGCGCCGTGGCATTGGCATTGAGATTCCCGAGAATGGTCGCGGTGGACGTGGTCTGCGGCGGGACGGCGCTTGAGGTCAGCGTAATGCCGCCGACCGTGCTCGTGATGTTGCCGATGGTGTCAGCCTGGTACCCTTGCAAAAGGGCGCCGCTGGCATCAACGACACGCCCCACGCTATCCACTTTGAATTGCCCGGCCCTCGTATAAAACACGGATCCGGATGCGTTGCGCACTTGATAAAATCCGTTCCCGTCGATGGCCAGATCGAACGTATTCCCGGTCGTGGTCATTGACCCCTGGGAAAAATTGGTCTGCACATCGTTGAGATACACACCGAGTCCGATCTGATCACTGCCGGCGCCGCCCGCCATGCTGGACGAGATCAAATCCGAAAACGTCGCGCGACTGGATTTGAAACCTGCCGTACCGACGTTGGCGATGTTATTGCCGATGACGCCCATGGCGTTGCCGTATGAACTCAATCCGGTCACCGCGGTGAACATCGATGTCAAAATGCCCATGTGTTCGTCCTCCTTGTTACCGTCACCTCACGTGAATCGCTTCACAGACTCACGCGAACCGTTCGCCCCTGGCTATGCCACTGCTGTCGTATCCGCCTGGGTCGTTTTATTTTGAGCCGACTCTTGGAGTGCCACGCTTTTCTCCATCAGCGTCACCAGCTTGGACATTTCCTCCAACTGGGAGAACTGCGCCGTCTGCGCGATGAACGCATCATTTTCCAGGGGTTTCAGAGGGTCCTGATTTTGAAGCTGTGTCACGAGCAGTTTGAGAAAGTCGTCTTTGCCGAGCGTCTTGGAGCCACCGGTTGGCGTGGTGGAGGTATCTGTCTGAGCCGATTGTGTAATGACCTTGCTGATATCCATACATCCTCCTCGTCAGGCAAAAATACTCACACGATCGTTCGATCCAACTCGCTGCTCTCCCCTCGTTGCACGTTCATCCTCACGCGCCGGGGCCTGAGACATATTCGGAGACGATGGGCGACCCTGCTGTTGCTGTTGTTGAAACAACCACGCATTATCTCCCCGTCCCTGCTGCTGATCCACGGTGACGCGCAACATGCCCATTTCCAGGCCCGTCGTGCGCAGCGAAGATTCCAGGGACTGTCCCTGTTGCAAGAGCCCCTGCCCCAACTCTCCATGCTCGGTCCGGATATGAGCATGGACGGTCTGATCATTCATCATGACTCGAACCCGCAACGGCCCCATATCCAAGGGGTCCAAATCCAAGGTGACGGTTTGGGCAAACGGTGTTGCTCCTCGAAATTCCCCCAACCGGTCATTGTCGGCAGCGCGTAATGCGGCGGTTGATTGTCCGGTTTGATTGCTGCTGACTGCACTGTCGTTTCCGGGACTCGTTGGTTGGGCAAGTCCGTTCATACGGTCAAGAAACATTCCGTGAGTGTTTCCGTCGCCAGACGGGAGACCGTTTACGGGAGGATTTTTGGAGTCTCCTGACGAATCCAAGAATCGCCCGGAGTCCTGCGCGAGGTGCTGTTCCGCCCCGGCTGTCCCTTGTGCTCCACCAACCGGTGATCGCTGCGAGAAGGCATCCAGGATGGCGGAGCGGTCGATTGCATCTGATGTGACGGGCTGCTGAGCCGGCCGATCCTGCTTCATGGCCGTCGTTGCGGCTAAAGCAGACGTGACCTTGTCCGGCTCGGCTTTCTCGGAGGTCAACGGTGTTTCCACCATCATTGCCGACGATGCGTGATCGACAGACTGGTCAGTCTCAGCCTCAGCAACCTGAGCATCGACAAGGACCGTCGCGGTCTCGGACGTTGACGCAGTGTCTTGTGTGTCCTGCGGTGAACCATTCGTTGTGTGAGGGGTCGCAGGGACGGTTGCTGGTCCAGCGGTCGGCAGCGTCGCACTCATCCCTGTGGGCGCAGATGTTGTGACCGCAGATGCAGATTCGCCGACGGCGGCGACCTTCGTGGTCCCCTCCTGAGAAGTATGAGCACCCGACGCGGGAGAGTCTGCCACTTGAACGGACGGGAGCGGCGCCGAGGTGACGGGGGCATTCATCGCGACCATCATGGCATCATTTGCCGCGGTCGATCGCTCGTCTCGACGATCCTCACGCGACTGCTGGTCGTTCTGGGTGTCGTCCTGGGAAGGCTGTTCTTTGCGTTCTGCTGTCGCTGACGTTCTCGGCGTCACTGGCTCTTTGGGCGCCGCGTCCGTTGGCCGTTCAGCCTGCTCGGGTGTCGATTCTTGTTTCGGGCGGGTCTGTACGCGAGACTGTGCGCCGGTCTTGAGACCAGGTGCGCTCAGAGAAGCCTCATGTCTCGGAGCTGCCTGACGTGCTTCCGCCCGGCCCAACATGGACTCAAAATCATGCGAGGGGCCAAAGGCCTGAGTGGCCTGGTGACGATCACGTGCATCTGACACGGGTGACTGACCCGGAGTGGGAAATCCTGCGAACAGTGGTTGCACGTCGGTTGCCATAGACATTCCTATGAGTATGAAGTCCTGTGCCTTGCCATGGAACACTATTACAAAGCCCATGCCAATGGCCGCACATGCGAAAACTGTCGTCTGACGCGGGTTTTTGCCGTTGGAGCGAGGTTCGGAGGATTCGAAGCGGGAAGTTTCTGCAGGACAGGCCGGAAAAAGTTGCCGGAGAAGACGAAAGGAACGGAGGGGTTACGGTGCCGTTAAGAGCTGTTCCGTGAGACGGGCGGCGCGATCAGGCTTCACTTCGGCCAGGATGGCTCCCGCCGACTTTCCTTTTAAGAGGCGCAACACTTCCAACGCTTTTCGTTCAGGCATGCGCTCAAGACGCGCGGCGGCTTCTTCGGGAGGCATGGTTTCATAGATCTTCGCTAATTGGGCTTGGTTCAAGTTGGCCACCGGCGCGGCTTTCGCCGCTGGCTTGGCCTTTTCTGCGTCCTTGCCCGCTTTCGATTGAGCGGCTTGTTGTCGTTTCTTCTCCGCGTCCACCGCTTGCTCGTGGCGAGTCACGATCTGCTCCAACTCAGCTTTCATCTCCAGTAGATGCGTCTCTGATCCACGGAGCGTTGCTTCCCGCTTGTCCAGCATGCGCTTTCGCTGTTCCAACAACTCAAAAATTTCCCGCGGCGCACTTAAGGCCGGCCCTTGGACGTCTTTTTTGACCGATTCGGTTTTCCCCGAATCGGTTTTCGTCGGATCCGGTTTCGCCCCATCGGTCTTGGGCGATTCCGCTTGTGAAGTCCCCTTTTGCACTGCGGGGCTTGGTTTAGCTTCCTCTGTTGCGGCAGCGGTCAGCGTCCACGTGACCAACGCGAGGGTGAAGGCCATTCCTACCACGGTGAGGGTGAATACGACGCACGACGTACTGCTACCGATCGCTCTCATACCCGCTCTCCCTTTTGCAGTGGGCCACGTCGCCATGCGCGTTCGTCCAGCAACTGTTGGTCTTGTCGTTCACGACGGCGACGCAATTCCACAGCGGCACGGGCGTCGAGCAAGTCCAACTTTTTCCGGTACTGCATCGCCTCCAGGAGTTCGCTTCGCTTCTGCTCCATGTGGGTCTGCTGGGCTGCGAGTGTCTGTTCCATACGCTTGCGCGCCGCGATGGCCTGCTCCATTGCATCAAGGTGCCCAAACACCTGATCGACGGTGCCGCCCACGGACACCTGCTCGAGATAGCGATCAGCGTCTGTCCTGGCTCGAGCCTCAAGCAAGGACATTCGCTCCACGGTGTGCTGGAGCGCACGACTCAATTCGGCGAGCTCCAACTTCGCGACTTCTTCCAGTTGGACCGCATATTGTCGAAGGACGGCAACGTTCATTGAATAGACCCTGCCAGGCTCAGTACGGCATCAATCGATTGCGACAATCCAACTGCCTGCTTGGTTTCCTGACGAAGGAAGGCCGTGATTCCCTCATGCGCAGACACCGCCTTATCGAGTTCTTTGCTGGTTCCCGGCTTGTAGGCCCCCAGCGTGATCAAATCCTCCGACCGCCGATAGAGCGCGGTCCGTTCAAGAACGAGTCGCGCAGCCGCATAGTGAGCCGGCGTGACAATATCGCGCATGACCCGGCTGGTACTTTGAAGGATGTCGATCGCGGGGAAATGGTTGCGTGCCGCCAACTCTCGCGAGAGCACGATATGTCCGTCAAGAATAGACCGCACGGCATCGGCCACGGGATCGTTGAGATCGTCCCCGTCGACCAGCACGGTATAGAGTCCCGTGATGCTGCCACCGCTTTGTGCCGGACCAACCCGCTCCAGCAGCTTGGGTAAGACGGCAAACACGGACGGCGTGTAGCCTTTCGTCGTAGGCGGCTCTCCGATGGCCAACCCGACTTCCCGCTGGCTATAGGCCAATCGCGACAGAGAGTCCATCATCAGGAGGACATGCTTCCCGCAATCACGAAAATATTCGGCAATGGCTGTGGCAACCAAGGCGCCGCGGATCCGAACGAGGGGCGGTTGGTCCGACGTGGCGACCACGACGATCGAACGGGCCCTGGCTTCCGGCGTCAAGTCACGCTCCAAAAACTCTTTGACCTCTCGCCCCCGTTCCCCAATCAACGCGATGACCCGCACGTCGGCCTGGGTGTAGCGACTGATCATACCCAGCAGCACACTTTTGCCCACGCCGGATCCGGCAAACACCCCGATTTTTTGTCCTTGGCCACAGGTCAGCAACGCATTGATAGCCCTGATTCCCAGATCGACCGGTTGGGTGATTCGCGCCCGATGCAACGGGTTCAAGGGTGCTGCATACAAGGGGACACGCACGTCGCTCCGGACCGGCGGCTGGCCATCCAGCGGATGCCCGAGTCCGTCAAAGATTCGTCCCAACATCTGCGGACCAACCGGGACGGACGCGACATGGCCCTTCATCACCACGCGACTACCCGGGCCAATGCCCTGCATTTCTCCCAACGGCATCAAGAGGACACGGTCTTCGCGAAATCCCACGACCTCGGCCATCACCGCGCCATGGCCACCTTCCCTGGTAATCTCGCAGACTTCCCCCACGGACGTGAACGGGCCTGAGGCTTCGATGACAATACCGACCGCCTGGGCGACCCGCCCCGTCACTGATAACGGTTCGATATTCTCCAGACGTTCGCTAAGCTTCACCGGCATCCCGTCCTCGCAAGGCTTCACCCAGCCGCAAGAGCTGTGTATCCAGCGTCGCATCGATCAACAAACTTTGCGCCTGGACCAGACACCCGCCGGGACTAATCGCAGGATCCGTCTCAAACTTCAGGGTCAGCAGGCCGTGAGGGGTTTGGCTGAGCCCAGCACGTGCCGATTCCAGCGCAGGCACATCCGAAGGGTGGACACGGACACGAACGAGGCCGCTCTCGTGGAGGTGGCCCAACGCCGCCTTCACCTGGGCGACAATCAGATCACGTTTCTCCGCCACAATCTCTCGCAGAACCTTTTGGGCAATCGTAAAAGAGAGCGCTGCGACTTCTTCTTCCACTGTTTCGTGGAGGCTACGCCAGACCTCTTCGAACTTGGCAGCCAGCGATGCCACCAACGCCTGTTCGCGTTGTCGTGCCGCAGCCACCCGCTCGGTGACCCGCTTTTCCCCTTCCGCCAAACCCCGCTCAAATTCGCTGTGATCGTCGACGCCAAACGGCCGATTCCCACGGCTGAAATCGGCCAGCGGTATCGTGCGCAATTGGATGTTGCCGGAGCGAATTAGTGTGCGGGTGAGGACGGTGTTTTCTTGTCTGAGCCGGTAGAGTTCTAGGAGCCTGGATACGGTCACCTTTACGAGTTCCGCCTGGAACGGCTTCGTGAGAAAATCTGCCGAGCCGGACTTCATCGCGCGAACGGCGAGTTCGATATTGCCGTGGCCCGTCATCACGATGCCCATCAAGCGATTATCGACATCCAACGCCTGCTGTAACAGCGCAATACCGTCAGCCCCGCCTAGCTGGACATCGACGATCACGACTGCGACCGCACGTGTGCGGACATGCTGCATGGCCTCCTCGACGGAGCCCGCAGTCAGAATCGGATGGCCGGTATCCTGCAGTATTTCGGCCAATAACAGACAGATGGCGGGTTCGTCGTCGACGATCAGCACCGCACGAGGCGACAACTCCTTGTCTGCTTCCACCGGAGAGGCCACCGGCGTCCTTGAGCCCAAGGCCGCACCGCCCATCTAGAGCATCTCCTCGCTTCCACCGCCTCCGATGACGATCCGGCCTTCTTCTTCCAGTTTGCGGCAGACCTTGAGAATGTTCTGTTGGGATTTTTCGACGTCGGACACTTTGACCGGACCACGCGTTTCCATGTCTTCTTTCAGCATCTCTGCCGCACGGCTGGACATATTCTTGAGGAATTTCTCCTTGATCTCCGGTGTGGCGCCTCGCAGCGCAATCGGCAGATCTTCCTTGCTGATTTCCTTCATCAGCTCCTGCATTGCGCGGGAATCCAATCCGACCAAATCGTCGAAGACAAACATCAGCGCTCGGATGCTATCTGCCAAGGCCTGATCCTTTTCGGTGATCTTGGCCATGATGGCGCCTTCCGTGTTCTTGTCGACGCGCGTCAGAATATCGGCCATCAACTCGGCCCCACCCACCGACATGCTGGACATGCCCATCGAAGCCGACAGAATTTCCTGCAGGCTTTCGCTGAGTTCGGCCAATACCTCCGGCTGCACCTCCTGCATCGTCGCCAGTCGCAAGGAGACATCTGCGTGCAGATGCGTCGGCAACAGCGCCAAAACGGCGCTGGCCTGTTCCGCTTCCATCTGGCCCAGACACACGGCGATGGTTTGCGGATGTTCGATCTTGAGTATTTGTGCCACGGTGCGGGCATCCACCCATTTCAACGCATCGATCCCCGGATAGGTTTTGGTGTTCAGGGATTCGATCATGCGCGCGGCTTTCTCCGGCCCCAAGGCCTTTTTGAGAATGGCCTCCATAAATTCGCGGCCTTCAAACTGGACTTCGCCGGTCGCACTGGCCTGTTCAAATTCAGCGATCACGCTGTCTTCTTCCTGTTTGGTGATATTCGCGGTCTCTTTCATGAACAGGCCGAGTTTGCGAATATCTTTCGGATCCAGCGTTTTCATGACCTGGGCCGCGGCTTCTTCCCCGATGGCGCGGAGGAGAATGGCGGCCTTTTGTGCACCCGAGAGTTCTTTATTCATGGGCGAAACCGTTACGCGTTACTCTTGAGCCATTGCTTGACCACTACCGCGGTATTCGCAGGATTGTTCTTGGCCATGTCCAGGATCTGTGCCGGTTGTTTCCCGCTAATGGCCGCTTCCACCTGGCCGACGGAGGCCGGTAGGGCCGGTGTCTCAGCCGCGGCAGAAATCGGTTCCGACGCCACCAACATGGCCATCAACGGACGGACGACCATGAAGAGAATCAAGAAGAACAACACACCGCCCACGGCATAGCGAAGATACGGCATCCACGCTCTCGTCGAGTCCGCCACCGCTTCCACCGCCGCGCCGGCCGGTTCTTCAACCCCGAGACCGAACTGTACATTGACCACTTCAACCTGGTCCTGACGTTCCGTCGAATAACCCATGGCTTTCTTGACGATTTCTTCAATGCGTTTCATTTCGTCTTCCGAACGCGGTACATACTTCTTCGGCTGCTCCGCACCGGCTTCACCGGCCTTAGCGCCGCCTTCATAGATCCCGTCTACCAATACCGCCACCGACAATTTCTTAATGGTTCCAGTCGGCTCCACGATGCGGGACACCGTGCGACTGATCTCGTAGTTCACCGTCTCGTTTTTCGTTTGATTGCTGTTCGAACTGCTCTGTCCACCCTCGGCCTCCGTTCCGCCCGGCACGTTTGATTCCACACCAGGCACACCACCGGAGGTGCCGTTGACGCCGGCCGATTTTTCCTGGCCGCGTTGTTCGCTCCGGACAACCTGACCGTTCGGGTCGTATCGCTCCTCGGTGGTCTCGACTTTCCTGAAATCCAGCACGCTCGACACACGCACGACCGCTTTATTGACGCCGACGATACGTTCCAGCATCGTTTGGATGCGTGTTTCGATGTCCTTCTCCAGCGTCCGCTGAAATTCCATTTGAGTTCCGGACAAGCCGGCTGACTCGTCGGTCGAACTATTCGACAAGAGATTGCCGTGGCCATCGACGACCGTCACATCACGGGCTTGCAATCCTTCGACGCTGCTGGACACCAAATGCACAATGCCTTGGATCTGCGCCTTCGAAAGATTTTGATTGGCCCGCAACGACACGACGACCGATGCGCGCGCACGATCCTGCTCCGTGGTAAATAGGCGCCGTTCCGGAATCGCCAGATGAACCCGTGCCCGTTCGACTTCCGGCATTTGCGTGATCGTTCTGGCCAACTCCCCTTGCAAGGCTCGACGATAATTCAGCTTCTGCACGAAATCGGACATCCCCATGGTAGTCCGATCGAAGATTTCATATCCGACTCCCCCGCCGTGTGGGAGACCCTGCCCAGCCATTTCAAGCCTCAGGTCGTGCACCTGCGCATTCGGTACCAGGATGGTGGTCCCGCCGTTCGTTGTTTCGTACGGCACCTTCGCATCTTTCAATTTGTCGATGATGCCCGAGGCGTCGTCGACCGCCAGATTGGCAAAGAGCACCTGCATGTCCGGCTGCTGCGTCCAGAGGGTCACCGCCACCAGACCGGCGATGGAACCGGCGAGCGCGAGCAGGATGATGAGGCGCTGATTGATGGTGAAATGGCTGAATTTTGAAAACATACGCGCCGAAGTCCTTTATGCCTACAATTCAAGACCTGACGACAAGTGCCTGGCGGGATGCTGAGTCGGCCCGCCGACCACGCGCTACCCCCGTTGCACCCTGCCGCTAAATCTGCATCCGCTGGATTTCTTCGTAGGCCGTCACCAACTTATTCCGGACCTGCATCATGAGCTGAAATGACGCATCGGCCTGTTGCAGAGCCACCATCGCCTGGTGAATGTTGGTGTTCTGACCGGTGACCAGCGCATCGACGGCTTGGCTGGCTCCCGTTTGCGCATCGTTGATGTGTCCGATGGCTTCTTGCAGGGAGTTGACGAACTGTGCCCCGCCTGCCTGCCCGGACTCCTTGATCTCAGGGATCTCGATCGGCCGAGGCTGATTCGCGCCTGCGATCCGCAAGTCAGTCATGATTACCTCCCGATCTCCAACGCGCGATTCCACATGGTCCGAGACGCATTGACCGCCTGCACGTTCGCTTCATATGCGCGCGACGCACCGATCATATTGACCATCTCTTCCATAACATTCACGTTGGGCATCGTGACGAAGCCTTTCTTGTCGGCATCCGGATGTCGAGGGTCGTACACCTGTTGTCCCGGCTTCTTGTCCTCGATGACTCGCGCGACTTTCACGCCGTCCAGCGCATGCTTGCCGGGCCCCGTGGAGACCTGCTTGAAGGCGCGCTGAAAGGCGGACGAGACCGGCGCGGCTTGAAACACCACGTCACGGCGGCGATATGGACCACCGGTGCTGGTCTTGGTGGACTGCGCGTTCGCAAGGTTACTGGCAATGACGTTCAACCGATGCCGATGGGCATCGAGAGCAGAAACCGAGACCGCGAGACTATCTGTTAAATCCATGTCACACCTCTTTCTGCTGTAACCACTGCGTGGATCGCTCCATAGCGCGTACGGTCATCCATTACCGTCCCTCACGGATCGCGCTCAACAACTGTCGAAGGCGCATGCTGATGAGAGTCGCCGCCGTGTTGTACTGCTGCGCATTGTCCGACATCTTGGCCATTTCCAGTTCGATATTGACGGAGTTGGCGTCAAGAGGCAGATCACCGGCAGGCACTTCTTCCAATCGCCCCGTCACCCGTTGAAAGCCGTTCCCCTTCGGGCCGATGTGGTTGTGATGTGTCGAGACCAGGGTGATCGGGAGCTTGCCCTGCTGCGCGTTCGCCAACGCCTGCCCGAAGTTCAAGTCCGTAGCGCGATATTTGGGCGTTTCTTCATTGGCGATGTTGGCGGCGATCACCTGTTGGCGAGCCCCGCGCAGGTCCAGCGATCGCTCCAACAGCTGCATGGTTCGATCAAAGATGGTCATGGTCCGCACCCCTTAGAAAATTCTGCCCACTACTGTGCAATCTATGTACCGTGGCACATGCACGATGAAACACTTGGCCTCACTGCATTCTGCCTCTGCCGGCTTGAAGAGATCCCGGCAAAAACCGCGGCAGGCGGGAAAGATTTGCCTAGTACCGCCGAACATTCCCTTAGGATTTTTCTGCTTCCACCTGGTAACCCATGTCGCGATATTCCCGGAGTTTGTTACGTAACGTGCGGATACTGATGCCTAATTCTTTCGCCGCATGAGTGCGATTGTCTTTCACTTTTGCCAGAGTCTTGAAGATAAGATCCCGTTCCATTTCCCAGAGCGAGCCATGCGCCGAGGGCGTGACCAACGCCTCGACCGTCTCCAATTCCCGCACAGGTACGGTTCCGTCACCAGGCATGAGATGATCGACGTCAACCGCCCCTCCTGCCGCCACTAAAATGGCGCGTTCCATGACATTTTCCAGTTCACGAATATTCCCTTTCCATGGACGCTGTTGCAAGTCGGCAATCGCCCGATCCGACAGCGTTGGCGAGGTCAGGCCGTTGCGGTGCGCCGAAGAGCGGAGAAAGTGCCTGGCCAGCAGTGGGATGTCTCCTACTCGCTCGCGCAGGGGTGGCACCGTGACCGGAAACACATTCAGTCGATAGAACAAATCTTCGCGAAATCGTCCTTGCGTCACCTCGTGATAGAGCGAGCGATTCGTCGTGGCGATCACGCGAATGTTCACCGGTACCGGCTCACGTCCGCCGATGCGGTCCACCTCCCGTTCCTGCAGGACGCGCAGCAACTTTGCTTGCAATCCCAAATTCATCTCACTGATTTCATCCAGAAACAGCGTGCCGGTATGAGCCATTTCGAATTTGCCCAATTTTTTCTGAATGGCCCCCGTAAACGCGCCCCGTTCGTGGCCGAACAATTCACTTTCCAGCAGACTATCTGGCAAGGCGGCGCAATTGAGCGCGACGAAGGGACGATGGGCGCGAGGGCTTCGGGCATGGATATAGCGCGCCAGCAACTCTTTTCCCGTACCGCTTTCCCCGCTGATTAATACCGTAGCCTGGCTCGCCGCCACACCCTCGAGCGTCGTGAGCAGGCGAATCATTCCGGGGTCCTGGGTTAAAATCGCACGCGCCTCCGGTGGCATCGGCGCCTCCTGCTCGTCTGATGCCGTAGTCGCCTGGAGATTCAGGATGACCCGCTCCAAGAGATCGGTGGAAAACGGTTTGAGGATATAGTCGTTCGCACCGCACTTCATAGCTTCAACCGCGGTCTCTACCGTGCCGTACGCCGTCATCAAGATGATGAAGGTGTGCGGCGCCTTCTGTTTAATCGCCTTCACGAGTTCCAACCCGGTCACGCGTGGCATCTTCAGATCCGTGACTACCAGCCACGGCTTCAGTCGCTCGACCTGTTCGATCGCATCGGCGCCGTCGATGGCGCCCCGTACGTGATATCCCAGACGCCGGACGGTCTCTGACAGGGCCGTGCGCATGGAGGGCTCGTCGTCGACAATCAACACCATCCGGGTATCTTCGCAGGCAGGGGAAGGTTCCTGCATATGCTGTTGCACGCTCATTCGGCCATCTCCTCTTCGGCTACGGTCAGACTGTGATCGTCGGCGTCCACTTGCCTGAGTTGTGTTGCGGCGGCGACTGTCCCTGCGCTCAGTTGATTCGGCTCTTGTGGCAAGGTCATGACAAAAGCGGTGCCACGGCCAGGACTGCTCACCACATCGATCCGTCCATGATGGGCCTCTACCAAGGCGTGTACGATGGCCAGCCCTAACCCCGTCCCCTCATCTTTGGTAGTAAAGAATGGATCAAACACCCGGGACTGGACCTCAAGCGGAATGCCAATCCCTGTGTCGGTGACAGTGAGTTGGACCTCCGGGCCCCTCTGGCTCTGCCCTGGAACCACAGTCGCCGTGAGAGTCAGGACTCCTCCCTCCGGCATCGCCTGGACCGCATTCAAGATGAGGTTCAGCAACACCTGTTTCATCTTTGCGCCGTCACACCAAAGTTGTGGAACACGCGCATCCACCTCGCAACGTACGGTGATAGCCGCCTGCGCCATGGCATGAGTGGCCAGGGTCAAGACCTCCCGCAACAGCCGCTCGGTTTCGTGCCACCGCAACTTGGAACAATCCGGCCTCGTATAGACCAATAGGTTGGATAACAGGCGGTCCATGGATTTGACCGCCATGGAGATATGCTCGGCATAGGCCTGCAATTGCGGCTGGTCTCGAAGATCCTTCCGTAGCATGGACGCGAAGAGCTCGACACTTCCCAGAGGGTTCCGAATTTCATGCGCGATGCTGCCGACCATTTGGCCCATGGCTTCCAGCCGGTTGCGCCGCTGAAGTCGATCTTCCAACTGGCGAATGCGCGTGACGTCATGGATCAAGACCAACGTACCGGTCAACGTTCCGGCTTCATCGTTCAGGTCTGTTTCCGTCAGCGCAATCGTCACGCCTGATGGAAGCACCAAGGGATACTCCTCGTGATCCTTTCGAATCTCTGCCAGCACCTCAGTCGCCCGGCGGCCCCGCAGTTCATTCTGCGACACCCCCAAGAGGTGTTCTGCGGAGTGGTTACATCGCACCACGACATCCTGCGAATCGGCGACAATCACGCCGGTATCCAACGACTCCAACACAGCCGTGACATGCGCCCGCATCTCCTCGGTCTCACGAAGATGTTCCCGGAGGCTGGCGTTGGTCTGTGCCAACTCCAGATCCATTTGCTGAAGCCTGGTCGTCAACGCGTCATAGGATTGCTGCAGGACCGTGGCGGCCTGATCGAAGTCCCGAAACGCACGGGTCAGGAGATCGTTGTTGGGACGCTCTGTGTCCTGACGCATCATGGCTTCTTGCCTCCTTGACCAGCCTTCGCTTCCTGCACGTCTGTTTCCAGCACCGCCGCCAGACGGCGAACCAAACTGTCCTGGCTGACGCTGAGTGCGCGAAGTCCGTTGCGGGCAAAGTCGTCACGCTTTACGCCTCGGGCCAGCTGCACCATCTGCACCTGCGCCCAGGCTTCTTGGTCTGGTTCCAAGCCAGCGACCACCGCTCCTTTGTACATGGCTAAGGCCGCTTCCCTTCGATGCAGCCGAGCAAGCACATCGGCATATCGCAGCATGTCAAACGCCGGCAGTTCGACGCCCATCTTGCTCAGACTGTCGTACAGTGCGGCCGCCTCCCCGTCTTGCTTGGCTTGTGCCAGCACACCAGCCATCTTCAGTTGAACGAGCCATCGGTCGGGATGACGCGGATTATGTGACAACCATTGTCTTCCGAGTTTGAGCAACGCCCCGGTATTCCCTTCGCCTTCAAACGACGTCAGAATTCCTCGCAGAGCCTCCGCAGCGGATCGTCCGGTGGGAAACTGGAGTCGATACCGCTCAAAGACGGCACGCGCCGCGCGCATGTCTTTCTGCTCCAAATAGCTGTATGCCAATCCCATCAATGCCGCCTCATGAGAGGCCTCCGCCTTCGGGTCCCTGATCATCGACTGAAATAGCCTCGCCGATTCCACGGGGAATCCCAGCCGACGATGGGCCTCCGCAATTTTGAGCAACAGGTCCGTACCGGCATAGAGCCGGTCGGCAAACGGACCATGCCGGTGGAACAGGTTGATCAGCTCAAAATCATCACCCGCCTTCAGTGCCGCTTCGAGCCGAGGCCGGAGAAATCTGACGACCTGCGCTCCGCTTTTCTCCGGCCAAGGGTCGTTCTCGAACTTACCGGTGCGTTTCACCACTTGTTCGTAGGCTCGCAGCGCCTCTTCCGGTTTACCGGCCCGTTCCAGCGTCTCCCCGAGATGAAACAACGCTTCGCTGCCGACCGTCGAGTCCTCATGTTCCTTTGCGCTCTCTTCGAACACCTGCCGCGGGCTCATCATTTCACCGGGCTGCAACGGAATATTCGCCAGATGCGCAGCCACCGTATGCCGAAGATTTACTTCTTCGCCCTCAGGCTCGAGATGTTCCAACACATCAGCATATCTCACACGGGCGGTTGGGGCCGTCGGAGCATTCGGATATTGGCTCAGCAGTGCGGCATAGAAGATGCTCGACTCAATCCACCGTCCGGCATCTCGGTAGTTGTCCGCCAAATGGGTCAACACAAAGGGATTTTCTGGTCGAGACGGGTACAGATTGTAGAAATGCAGGAGTTGCTCTCGCACGACGGGTCCGCGCTGGGCGTCGCCTGCGGTGTCAGCGTATCGCAGCAAGGCCACGGGATCTGCCCGAAGTGAGGCCGGCCATCGACTGTTGATACTGTCGAAGAGGGCGTCGGCTTCCTTGATCCGTCCAAGCCGATAGAAGCTATGTGCTTGTCCGAGGGAAGCGGACACCAACAACGTGGGATCAACCGTGCGTTTCAACACATGATCGAACGTTTGTATGCTCTCCTTCCAGCTTTTGAATCCGCGTAGAACGTACGCGAGACCGAGCATGGCACGATTGGCATCATAGGAATCACGCTCCGCCAGACTGAGCGCATGCTGATAAGCAATTTGCGCTTCCTGGTACCACCCTTCCATGCGGTACACATCCCCGATTCGCCAAGCTGCCCGCTTCGCATTGGTCGCATGCGGCTCTTCACGCATCAGAGTTTTGTACTGATCAATAATCTCTAAGGGCCTCGCTTCACGATCGGTCGCCTTCAAGGTACTTTCTGCGAGAAACGCCTGAAACGCCGATTTCAACTGGCTGCCAGGATAATCGCGAAGCATGTTGTTGAAGTGGAGCCGTGCCTCCACAAACTGCCTCTGCTTGAACATGGTGACTCCCCGTTCGAACTGGCCCCATTCCGGCAATTCGGTGAGGCGTTCAAAGCGGGGACCCGGGTCGGGTAGGACGCCGCGAACCAATTCCGACGGTTCCGGCATCATGGCCGGCAGTTCCTGACGCATCGCCGGCACGGCAGTGGATGCCAACAGGGGGATATCACCTACGTGAACCAGTTGGTTCAGAAACAGGGCGAGTGCAATGCAGCACTGAATATGTCGATGCTTGTTAGATAGGAATCGCACAGGGGCGGAAACAGCAAGTCCTGTGCCCCTAGGGAAATGATGCAAACCACGGTGCGCGTTGAAGATTTAGGAAGAGTGATCAACGGCCAGAATCGGGGTCGTCAGAAACCCCAACAGGCGCCGGCTTGCACCGGTCAAAAAAATGACGTGCTTGGAGCAGCGTGCAGCATGTGAGCTCAATTCTGGATGGAGTAGCCGTGGCTCTTCGGATCGAATCCCTTCCGCTTGAGCTTTTCCACGAGGGTCGTTCTGTTCACTTGAAGCAACTGTGCCGCTCGACTGGTAATGCCATTGGCTTTTCGTAAGGCCTCGCCGATCAGTCGGTTTTCGTAATGCTCTAGTTCCTTCGTCAAGTTGATGCCGTCCTCGGAGAAGCGAATGAACTGCTCTGGCGCCTCGACCGACTTTCCACCGGCATTTTTCACAGCGCGTTCCGGCAAGTCGGCCAGGGTCAGCATTCCCCTTTTCTTCAGCACGCACAACCGTTCGACCATGTTTTCAAGCTCGCGGATATTGCCCGGCCATTCCTCCTCTGTCATACGAGCCAGCGCATCAGGCTCCATGCCAAGGATTTCCGTTCGTCGCAACTGATTGAATTGGGAGATGAAATGGTTCACCAAGAGCGGAATGTCGCTCCGACGCTCTCGCAAAGGAGGAATGTGGATAGGAATGACGTGTAGGCGATAGTACAAGTCCTGCCGAAAGCGGCGTTCTTGAACAGCCAGGGCGAGGTCTTGATTGGTGGCGGCAATGATCCGGACATCGACATTGATCGTCCTGGTTCCACCGACGCGCTCGAAGCAGCGCTCTTGCAACACGCGCAGCAATTTCACTTGCAGCGGGAGACTCATTTCCCCCACTTCGTCCAAAAAGATGGTGCCACCGTGAGCCAATTCAAACCGCCCCAGGCGGGTGTGCGCAGCCCCGGTAAATGCCCCCTTTTCATGGCCAAACAATTCTGACTCGAGTAGCGTTTCTGGAATCGCGCCGCAGTTAACCGGCACTAAAGGACGCTCCCGGCGCATACTATTGAAGTGCAGCATCCGAGCAATTAATTCTTTGCCAGTGCCGCTTTCCCCTTCGATGAGCACCGTGCTATCGCTGTCCGCGACCTTCTCCACAAAGTCCAACACCATTCGCATCGGCGCGCTACTCCCCACCAGATGCTCAAGGCGATATTGGTCCCGCACGGCTTTTCGCAGCAGATGGTTTTCCTGTTTGAGCTTGTATACATCCAACGCCTTACGCACCACGACGGCTACGGTATCGGGTTCGAATGGTTTGGTAATGAAATCAAATGCCCCAGCCTTCATGGCGCGCACGGCATAGTCAATCGTGCCGTATCCGGTCATCACAATCGCAATGATTTTGGAGTCGATTTTTGAAATGCGTTCTATCGTTTCAAGTCCGTCAATGCCTGGCATTTGTAGATCAGTTAGAACCACATGCACAGGCTGGTCCTTGACCGCTTCTACACCTTCCAGACCACTGGACATGACAGTTACCTGATGGCCTTCATCTGTCAGCGTCTCCGCCAAAAGCTGGCGCACAGCAGGGTCATCATCGATCACAAGAATGTGTGATTGGCTCATACAACGCGCTCCTCCCCGGGTATCGAGGACGTCAGGCTATTCTGGATTGCTGCACCGACACTTCAGCCCTCAGACGGCGGCGCAGCACCATTCCTCGTCTCAAATTGAGCTTATTGGGAATCAAGACTTTATTCAAGTAAAAGTGGCCGCGCAGGGAAACTGGAACCAGGACAAAACGGACGGAAGTTCAGGAGCACTAGTGATGAATGCCTCACATCTTGACAGCTCAGCACAAGAACTGTAGGGTTCCACGCTCATCATCTTGTTGAAATATCCCGCATCTTGGCATCTGAGTGAGTGAGCTGGCGTAGCTCAATTGGCAGAGCAGCGGTTTTGTAAACCGCCGGTTGGGGGTTCGATTCCTCTCGCCAGCTCCACAAATCAGACGGACGTGTCAAGCACGTGGCGGCTCGCGAACTCACTCCTCGTATCACGCGGTTCTTTAATTTTACCCACTGTAGTTCAAATTAGTCCGGAAGGTACGCCTGAAGAACCTTCAAACCCTCGTTGCTTCACAACAGTGTGGCAACCGTATACACGACGAGCTCTGCTGCTAGAATGGTGCGCGACGAGCCTTTCCAGCACTCCGGCTCGCACTTGGGTATTATGCAGTCACTACTATTGAAACCAGTAGGTATTTTCACTTCCACAATTCGATGCCCCCGTACTATGAGCTATTCTGCGTAGCCGGAGAGCCTCAGAGTCCCATAAGCATGAGCTTCTTGCATCAATGCAGAATTGACATCTCAACCGGTTCCCCAGGTCTACAGAGCCTAATAGAAGGGCTCTGATCAAGCATGGATAACTAAACAACGATCCCCCCTAAAGAGTTACCTATTCTGAGGACTAGGCCTCCCACCAACCTCAGCATATAGTTGAGAACAAGAGCGACTCAACTCACCCGTGCTGGTCCCAGTGAGAGACAAAGGAGGCGCGATGAAAAATCGATATAGCCAACGAGTATCAGTAGATTGTTCCGTCATGTTTGCCGGGGAAA
>JAEURX010000019.1 GCA_016788885.1 Nitrospira sp.
CACTCCATCCATACTGCGCTCATGCTTTGGCACGTTCTGCGCGCTCCGCAAGCCAAGCCAAGGCACCGGCACCGGCGGTGCGGCCGCTGGCAAAACAGGCCGTGAGCAGATACCCGCCCGTGGGCGCTTCCCAATCCACCATTTCTCCCGCACAGAACACTCCCGGAAGCGCTTTGAGCATCAATCGCTTGTCCAGCGCCTCACAGGTCACTCCCCCGGCCGTACTGATCGCCTCGTGCAATGGACGCGGCGCCGTCAAGGTGAGCGGCAAGGCTTTGATGGCCGCAGCCAGACGGGTCGGGTCGGCAAAATCTTCTTTTGAAACGATTTCACGCAGCAGTCCGGCCTTCCCTCCATCGATATGCGCGCGGCGCTGCAGATGCGTCGCCATCGTCTTTTTTCCACGAGGCTGCGAAAGATCTTTGATGAGGCGTGGCAGTTCACGGTCCGGCGCAAGATCCAACCGCAGGGTGCCTCGTCCATTGGCCTCGATCTCATCCCGGAGAAACGGGGCCACGGCATAAATGACACCGCCCTCGACCCCGGTGTCCGTGATCACGAATTCTCCCATGCGACGCATCACCGCGCCGGTTGGAGATTTTGCCACCACGCCGACCGTCTTCACTGGATGCCCTGCGAACTTCGTTCGAAAGTGCTCCGTCCAGCCGACATCAAACCCGCAGTTCGCAGGTCGCAAGGGAGCAATCGCAATGGATCTCCCTTCCAGTACCGGCACCCAGGCGCCATCCGACCCGAGTTGCGGCCAACTGCCTCCGCCTAGCGCCAGGATCACGGCATCTGCCCGGACAGCTGCCGCGCCCTGTGGCGTCTCGAAGCGAAGGGCTTTCTTTTCATCCCACCCGCACCAGCGGTGCCGTACGTGGATGGTCAGTCCATCCTGACGCAAGCGCCGCAACCAGGCGCGCAACAGCGGGGCAGCCTTCATATCCGTGGGAAATACGCGGCCGGATGAGCCGACGTAGGTCTCGATCCCGAGCCCACGTGCCCAGGACCGGAGCGCATCAGAACCAAACCCGGCCAACCAGGGCGCGATGTGTGCCCGGCGCTCGCCGTATCTGCTGAGAAACAGATCGGACGGATCGGAGTGCGTCAGATTCAGCCCGCCCTTCCCGGCGAGGAGAAATTTCCGGCCGACGGAGGGCATGGAGTCGTAGAGTGCGACCTGCGCGCCCCCGCTCAGCGCCACTTCTGCGGCCATCAGCCCGGCCGGTCCGCCTCCAATAATGGCAATATTCACTCGCTACCTCTTCATCGTCACAATCAAAAACCACACCGGCCTCATACGTCCGAAGTCGGTCCGAAGGGAAGCCTTCAATGTCGGGCTGGAATCTACCACGTACAACCGGTCGTTCTCTCGCACGAATACGACCCAATGCCAGAATGGTCGACCCTGCTCAATATGCCACTTGATGGCCAACAACGCGCAATCCGGCAACCCGGCCCATGAGCGAAACGGCGTAGGCTCCCGTGCGACACGCAGGTCGAATTTCGCCAGCAGACGCCGCACATATTCTGTCTCGCACCAGAGTTTTCGATCTGAGGCGGAGATGCCCAAGGACGCCGCCACGGCCTTCGCACGCGCATAGGACACACCGGCCAGCGCGGCCGCTGCCGCGATGCCACACCCGGTTGGCTCTTCCTGAATCACAGGCCGGATCACAGAGACAGTTTCATTTTCCGTCCGCCGGAGATGCTGAATCCCTGCCGCTCATAAAACGCCAGGGTCCGGTCAAACTGCGGCAAGGGCGGCGTGGTGACTTCCAGTCTGGCCCAGCCTTTCGAGCAGGCCATGCGCTTGGCCGCCGTCATCAACTCCTGCCCCACACCTTGCGACCGCCGGTCCGGACGCACATACAATTCCGGAATGATCCCGAAACGCCCTTCCGCATACAGGGCGCGACATTCGGCGAGGGTCAGCAATCCCGCGACACATTCGCTATCCCGCGCCAACAGCACGGTATAACTTCCATCCCTCATCCAGGCCAGCGTCCGGGCTTCTGTCTCAGCCAACGAGAACGCAAATGCCAGCGTCTTGATGTTGGCCATAATTTCCTGCAGCAAGTCACCGACCAACCTCAAGATGGCCGGCGCATCAGATGGCTGGGCGGTTGTGATTTGAATCGGCATGGCGCGAAACTACCGAGAGTAGGTTCACGCGTCAAGCAGGGATTCTTCATCCGGAAGCAGACGATGCGCTTCAGACATCTTGCTCTCCGAGCCACGTCAATTGACAGATCGCCGTACCGACCCTATAGTTGAATCCATGCTCTGCTGGAGAACAATGGCGCGACCCACCGGCGTCCTCGTATGGCTGACTCTGCTCGTCTCGCTGGTGATTACCGGAAATTTGGTCATGGACCTTGCGTTTGAGGAGCCGGATCTCGGCACATCGGTCGATGGCGCACCCATTCCAGAAGAGCCTGATAATCCCGCCGAAAACATCCTGATGGCTTCGCAGAAAGCCGACAGCGCGGCGGGTATGGCATGGTCAGCCTGGGCGTGGATGGGCTTCGCCGCTATTCTTATTTCCGCCTGCCTGCCGACCATTTCAAGTGCCTCAGCGGCCTCCACTCACGAGCGTCCCCCGCGCAGCAGCCCTGTTCCACTGCTTCTTCCCCTTCGAATCTAAATTACATCCAGTCTCCACTGACGGTTCCGTCGTTCATCACGGTGGAACCATGCGTTCATTCATGGAGGTCTGCGATGCCTGTTCTTCATGTCGGTCGTCGTGCCCGAGTCTTGTTCCTTCCGGTCATGCTCCTCTACGCAATGATTATCATTCTATATGCTGCACCTGCACATCCCGCTCATCCGGAGGAAGAATCCATTGGGATTGACACGTTAGCAATCAGCGGCCTGCTGCATACCAAAGAAGACACGATCCGAAGATTGCTTCCGCGTCCGATCCCCTCACAATTTACCCGCGCAGAGGTCGAGGAGTTCGAAAGACGCATCCGAAACCTCAGCCTTTTCGATCGGGTGACGGTGTCGACACACGACGGCACCATGGCGGTGGACGTACGGGAGAAGTTCACACTCTCTCCCGTCTTGAGCTTCACAAGCGGCACAAGCATCAAGGACCTGAACGCCACCGCCGGTCTCGTGGAATACAATCTGGGCGGGACCGGCACGCAGCTCGGAGGGCAGTTCAACTACAGCCAGCGAGGACCGAATGTGGATGTCTGGATCTCAGAACATGCGTACCGACCGGACCGCTGGGCGAAAGAGGTGAAAGGGTCCTATGCGAGTAACGGCATTCGCTTTGCCGATTCAACCGCCGCCTGGACGCGCAATCGCATCGGCGGTGAGTTTGAGCTCAAAGGACCTTTCGGCTACGGATCTCCCTTGCGGTATGAGGTGGTCGCCAAAATCTACCGGGAACTCGTTCAGGACCGGACAGGAACGGGGCCGCGGCCACCGGATGGTTACTATGTGGGCCTCATTCCTGAAGTGACCTGGGACCGATACCATTGGCACGATCTCCTGCCCTCCGGGTATCGCATCGCGCTGGAACTTCGACCTGGGTACTTCTTCGGAGCAGACCAGCCCCGTCACGAGGTACGGCTTCGCTACCTTCAAGGAGTCCCCCTGACCCCCATGACCGTGTTCATGGTCAATGCGGTTGCCGAGGCGGTGAACAATAGCCGCAATCCAAACCACAGTGTATTGATGGGGAGCATTGCGGGAGTCAGAGGGCTCTCCGACAATCTCTATCGCAACCGCGCGCAAACGTATATGAACCTGGAGTTGCGCCATGCGATTCAAGTCGCCCCACGCTGGGCGCTGCAGGGCGTGCTCTTCTCAGATATAGGCGCCTTTCAACCGTTTACAGAAGAAGGCAACCAGAGACAGTGGATCGGCACCGTCAATGTCGGGGCAGGCATCAGAGTAGTGCCCACGTTTCTCGCCAATACGCTGCTGCGTGTGGATTTCGCACAATTGCTGTGCCCCAGTCCCAATTCGCTCATTCAAATGGGGATCACGCAATATTTCTGACGAGGCAGCGATGCCTGTCGGTCTTCGTCGAAGACACATTCGCATGGCGAGGAGGTCATACGACAGAGGCGGGGCGGGCTCGAGCGGCGGAGATTCGCTCACAAGCCTAACTGATTTACGATCTTCTAGCGTTTGCTCCTTCCCGCCCGACGCTCACCGACGCCCTGGTGCAGCGCAGCGACATCCAGTTCCTGTTCCAACTGATGCAACACTTCGTCGCTGATCGTGCCATTGTCTCGAAGCCCGATCAGGGCAAGCCGCTCGGCCGTGAGCACCTCATGGTGCAGGCGCTGGATAGTTTCTGTGCTGCCATCGACAGGGTCATCGTTGTCCAGACCCGTCCGGGTGAGATGTTCCAATCGACGCAGATAGCGCAATCGCACCCGTTCGATCTGCTCCGTTGCCACCCAGTTTTCCGTGACGACCTGATCCAGCCGACTCAAGGCTGCCGTCGCCGCATGCTGCCGAGCCAGGCGTTCCTCTCCTTCGAGCTCATGCTCCTCTTCGAGGCGTAACCATCGGATGATCGGCGGGAGCGACAGTCCTTGCAGCACCAACGTCACGAGGATGACCGTAAAGCTGATCAGGATGATCTCCGACCGGAAGGGAAAAGGCGCACCAGAGCCCGTCGTCAGCGGAAGCGCCAAGGCGGCCGCTAAGGTGACGATGCCCCGCATGCCTGTCCAGGAAATGAGAAACAGCCCCTTCCATGGAGGCATGGGATCACGTGCGCGCAAGGAGGCGCTCAGCCATCGAGGGATAAGGGCCGCCAGGGGCACCCAGAGAAATCGCACGACGATCGCCGTTGCGCTCACCATGAGACCGGCCAACAGAACGGAACCATACTGCCCGGCGGGCACGGCATCACGGAGGGCTCCCAGTTGCAGACCGATTAAAATAAAGATCACGCCATTGAGAATAAAGATAACGAGTTCCCACACGGCGCGGGCCTGCAGACGTGTCGCCGGCGCCACCGCGCCGCTGAAATACTGGCGGATCGTGATCCCGCCAGCCACACAAGCCAACACGGCGGATGCATGGACCGACTCGGCAATGACCCAGGCGATATACGGAACAAGCAGCGTCACGCCGATTTGCGTATATCCGTCGTCGGTGGCGCAGAGCGCCCAGCGAGTGAGCCAGGCCGCGCCGATGCCGATCGCCAGCGCCGCCAGCGCCGCGAACACAAAATTGAGGACCGTGCCGCCGAACAGGAACGAACCGCTCACCACCGCGCCAACGGCAGCCCGGTACAACACCAGAGCGGTCGCGTCGTTGACCAGACTTTCTCCTTCCAGAATGGTGACGACACGACGTGGAATCCGCAGGCGTTTTCCAACAGCGGTGGCCGACACGGCATCCGGTGGCGAGACGATGGCCCCCAGGGCGATGGCTTCCGCCCAACCCATGCCGGGTAACAGGACATGCGCCACCGCTGCGACCCCGCCGGTCGTCGCGAGTACCAGCCCGACGGCCAGAAGGGAAATCGGCCTGAGGTTCTGCCGGAACTCCCGCAACGAGGTGAAATAGGCAGCCGCCCAGAGAATCGGGGGGAGAAACACCAGAAACACGAGGTCCGGATGAAGCGTCACCGTCGGCAAGCCAGGCACCAACCCCAACAGCAGACCGCCCAGCACCAGAAAAATCGGGTACGGGATACAGATCTTCTGCGCGATGGTGGTAAGGGCCAGCACCACCGCGAGCAGCAGGATAATGATTTCGAGTTGATGCAGGCTTTCCATAGAGTCAGACCATGGAATGTGCCGACAGTCTGCTACATCCCGATCGTTTCAAGTCGCTGAAGATCCTCCGTCGAAATGGTGAACTGATCGGACCGGAGATCCTCGGTCATATGCTGTTGGTTGGTCGTGCCGGTCAACGGCAACATACCAACCTGCATCGCAAAGCGAAACACCAGTTGCGCCAGGCCCATGCCGTATTTGGCAGCCATGGCACGAAGCTCAGGATCGGCGAAGATGTCCCGGTTGGCTGTGAGCAACGAGAACCCCTGATAGATGATCCCCTGTGTCCGGCAGATGTCCCGCACGTCCTGATCCCACCCCAACGCGGCGTAGCAACGATTCTGTACAACCATGGGTTTATGGGCGGCGCGCTCGCAGAGCAGTCGGAGCTGATCAGCCGACACGTTGCTGATGCCGATCAT
>JAEURX010000020.1 GCA_016788885.1 Nitrospira sp.
ACGGCGAGAAGATGTCCAAGAGCCGCGGCAACGTCGTTGACCCGAACAAGATGGTCGACCAATTCGGCGCCGATGCCTTCCGCTATTTCCTGCTCCGCGAAGTGCCGTTCGGCCAAGACGGCGATTTTTCGCACGGCGCGCTCGTGACGACCGTCAACGCCAAACTCGCAAACGGTATCGGCAACCTCTTGAGCCGCACGCTCACCATGATCGAACGGTCCTGCGCCGGCGCGATCCCCGAGCGGGGCCCGGCCGTGCTGCCCGAATTGGAACAGCGGATCGAGGAGTTGGCCAAGCGCCTGCCCGGAAAGGCTGAAGCTGGCTTCAATGCTCTCCAGTTTCGCGATGTGCTGCTCACAATCGAAGACCTCAATGGCCTCTGCGATGAATACATCGACAAGAGCGCGCCATGGAAACTGGCGAAGCAGCCGGAGACACAGCCGCAGTTGCACACGGTGCTAAATATCTCCGCCCGCGCCCTTCGACTCCTGGCGGTGCTGCTCTACCCGTTCATGCCCAATGCGGCGGCACAGATGATCCGGCAACTTGGATTATCGCTGGACCTATCCCGACCGCTGGCGGCAAACGCCGGGCAGTGGGACGTGCCTTTGGCCGGCAGCACCACTCAAAAAGGCGCCTCACTGTTTCCCCGTATTGAATCCAAACCACAAGGAGCCACAGCCGTGAGTGATACACCCGCAAATCCGCAGCCGATCGCAGCCTCCGCGGCGCCACAATCCCCGGCTCCGACCGTGACGCCGTCTGCCGCCCAGGCCGCCGCGCAGCCGGCCCAGATCAGTATTGACGACTTCATGAAGATTCAACTCAAAGCGGCAAAAGTGCTGGCGGCAGAGCGCGTACCGAAATCCGAGAAGTTGCTCAAGCTCCAAGTCAGCCTCGGTGCCGAGCAGCGGCAGATCGTCGCCGGGATCGGCAAGAAATACGAACCGGAAGCCCTGGTCGGAAAAACCATCGTCATCGTGGCAAACCTCAAACCGGCGAAGCTCATGGGCATCGAATCGCAGGGCATGGTCCTCGCGGCGGGCGACAGCGACGTGCGAGGGCTCGCCACCTTCGTCGAAGACGTGGATCCCGGCACCAAAGTGAAATGATTCGCGCCTCCATCACCAGGCTGATCGGCACCGGCCTCCTTGTGCTGCTGAGCAGCATGAGTGCTGCGTTTACGCCGGAGCCTTCCGAATCCGAACTCGAGAGCAAAACCCGCTACAACGATCCCCTGCCCACGACCGTGCTCGTGCGCGTCGTCGCACACCGATCCCTGGTGCTGGGACATGACGTCGGCGGCGCGCGCGTCACGATTACTGATGTAGCGACCGGCCAGTTGCTGGCCTCGGGCCTACAGCAGGGTGAACCGGGCGACCAGACCCAGATCATGCGCACACCCCACCTCATGGATGAACCGGTCTATAGCAGCCGCCAGGCCGCCGCGTTCAGCGCCACGCTTGAATTGTCCCGCC
This sequence comes from Nitrospira sp., assembly GCA_016788885.1. Lineage (NCBI taxonomy): Bacteria > Pseudomonadati > Nitrospirota > Nitrospiria > Nitrospirales > Nitrospiraceae > Nitrospira > Nitrospira sp. The sequence goes on from JAEURX010000020.1 coordinate 1,479, forward strand.
CGACGCTGGTGGAAATCACAGCCGAGGGGCCGTTGGCTTATCCCCGCTCATTGCAGCGGGCGAGCACCACCGTCTTATTGATACCCGGCCACGACCTGACCAACGACGGCATCGTGCTGCCCCTGTATGGCTATCTGGTACAAGTCGAGCACCCCAAGCCGGGCGAGCCCTTGATCGCCAAGGAAGATGTGATGCTGCGAGCCTCGGTGCGGACACTGTCCGGCGCCCTGGTCCGGCCGCACAGCGATTGGGATTCCCGCAAGATGCATATCTATGCCGAACTGTTGGTCGGAGACCGCATCGTCGAGCGGCTGCAGATGTTCTACGCCGGGGAAAAGAGCCGGTTCGAAGCGCCGTTTTTCGTGCCTATGTCCAAAGACGCCCCCGACGGCATCACGCTGCGCGTGGTCGTGGCCGACGTCGCGACCGGGAACTTCGGCGTGGCCTCGGCGCAGTACCCGGTGCTCTCCGAACGCCTGAGACCCAAGAAAAATTGACCCCATTGACTGAATCGGTGGTTTCGTGATGTGCTGACCAGGTGCTGCCGTCACAATTCGTTGACTGGCCGTTCACCATCGACGCTCCTGATCACTCGATCGTACATGCCTGACGATGGACCCTAAACAACGACAATTCTCCATCTGGTACATGTTCATTGCCCTCTGGGTTCTGATCCTCATCCAGACCTTTCTTCCCTCCCTGTTTACCCCCACCGAAATTCCCTACAGCGAATTCAAAGTCGCCGTGGAAGCGGGCAAGGTCACCGAGGTGACGGTCTCGCCGCAAGTCATTCACGGCAAGATGAAGGAAGACAAAGTCTTCCACACCATTCGCATCGAAGATCCGGACCTCTTGCGCAGCCTCGCGCAACACCAGGTGAAGGTCACGGGGATGATTGAAAGTACGCTGTTCAGGGACGTGTTGTCCTGGATCCTGCCGATCGTGCTGTTCTTCGGCGTCTGGTGGTTCCTGCTGCGCCGCATGGGCCAAAGCCAAGGCTTCATGACAGTCGGGCAAAGCAAAGCCAAGATTTATGTCGAGAATGAAGTGAAGGTGACCTTCGCCGATGTCGCGGGTGTCGACGAGGCGAAGCAGGAACTGGAAGAGATCATCGAATTTCTCAAAACGCCGGAGAAGTTCCGGCGTCTGGGCGGCAAGATTCCCAAAGGCATTCTGCTCGTCGGCCCACCAGGCACAGGCAAGACGCTCCTGGCCAAGGCCGTGGCCGGAGAAGCCGGCGTGCCGTTTTTTTCGATCAGCGGCTCGGAGTTCGTGGAAATGTTCGTCGGCGTCGGCGCGGCTCGCGTCCGCGACCTGTTCGAGCAGGCCAAGAGCAAGGCGCCCTGCATCATTTTTCTCGACGAGCTGGATGCGCTGGGCAAGGCCCGCGGGGTCGGCCCCATGGCCCACGAAGAACGAGAGCAGACCCTGAACCAACTGCTCGTCGAAATGGATGGCTTCGACTCGCGCGCCGGCGTGATTCTCGTGGCTGCCACGAACCGGCCTGAGATTCTCGATCCTGCGTTGCTTCGAGCCGGCCGCTTCGACCGCCAGGTGTTGGTGGACCGGCCCGATAAGATCGGCCGTCTCGCTATATTGAAAGTCCACGCACGCAGCATTACCCTCGCCAACCAGGCGGATCTTGAAACCATCGCCGCCATGACGCCCGGCTTCGTCGGGGCCGATTTGGCGAATCTCCTGAATGAAGCGGCCTTGCTGGCCGTGCGGCGCGGTAAGGACACGGTGAGCCTGCCTGAATTGCAGGAAGCAGTCGAGCGCGTCATCGGTGGCTTGGAAAAGAAAAACCGGGTGCTGAATGCAATGGAACGGGCCAGGGTTGCTCACCACGAAGTCGGCCATGCGCTCATGGCCCTCTCCATTCCAGGCGGCGATGCGGTGCACAAAATCTCAATTATTCCTCGAGGTATTGCCGCGCTCGGCTACACCATGCAGCTTCCGACCGAAGACCGGTTCCTCATGACCGTCTCCGAGCTCAAGAACCGCATCGCCATTCTGCTCGGCGGGCGGGCGGCGGAAGAAGTGATCTATGGCGAGGTTTCTACCGGTGCCCAGGACGATTTGCGCAAAGCCACGGATATCGCAAAGAGTATGATCAAGGCCTACGGCATGAGCGAGAAGCTGGGCCAGGTCAGCCTGGAGCGGGACCGGCAATCCATTTTTCTGCAAACCGGTCCATCCCAAACGCCGGGCGACTATAGCGAGCAGACCTCCAGGGAAATCGATTGCGAGGTTCGCCTATTAATCGATGGGCAGTACGAACGGGCGCGCGATCTTATCAAGACCCAGGAGGCCACCCTGCGGCACGCCGCTCAAGTCTTACTTGAAAAGGAAACGATCACCGGCGAGGAACTCAAAGCCCTCGCTGCACCGCAGTAACTCCGCCTTTGCTGGCGCCTCGCCTCTCCATTTCGATAGGTTCCGAGAGATCTCGCGCACTGGTCCGCAGTCACTTGAAGACCTCACAACGGCTTGCCCTCCTCAGCCTCTCGTGAGACACTAAAGTCGATGCTTCCCCACACCTACCACGAACTTCGCTCCCAGCTCAGAATCGCCCTGGCGGTCAATGCCGTCATCGTCGTCGCGGAGTTTGCCGGCGGCTTTCTCACCAACAGCATCGGCTTGATCGGCGACGCGGGGCACAATCTCGTCGATCAAGGCTCCCTCTTTCTCGCGCTCTATGCCCATGTGCTGACTGCCCGACCCGCCACCGACAGCCGTACCTTCGGCTATCACCGAGCCGGGATCGTCGCGGCCTTCCTCAATTCCTTCATCCTCCTGCTCACCGCCGGCGGCATCACACTCGTGAGCCTCGAACGTCTCATGGCCCCCGTTCCCGTTCCGGGAGGATGGGTCATGCTGATTGCCTTGATCAGCTTCGTAGCGAATCTTTCCATCGCCCTGCTGCTGCAGCACGGCGCGAAAGATGACCTGAATATCCGCAGCGCCTTCTGGCACATGCTGAGCGATGCCTGGGTGTCACTCGGCGTCGTCGTGAGCGGCAGCATTATCATGCTGACCGGTTGGTCGATGCTCGACCCGCTCGTGAGCCTGTTCGTCGTCCTGGCAATTGTCCGAGGCGCCTGGCCACTCTTTAAAGAATCACTTGAGGTCCTATTGGAGTCCACTCCACCCGGCGTGAGCCCTGCACTCGTTGCGGCAACCATCGAGTCCATCCCCGGCGTGAAGAACGTCCATGACCTCCACATCTGGGCGGTGGAACCACGCCTCATCATGATGACGACCCACGTGCAAGTCGATGGCGGCGACCAGGCCCTCACGACCGACCTCCTCCAGACAATCCGGAATCGGGTGACCAACGAATTCAAGATCAAACACCAGACCATCCAACTCGAAACGGAATGCTGCCATCCCGAAGCCGTCCACTGCGACCTCTCCAAATTACACGACCAACATTCGCACGCGGAATTCCTGCACAGCCATCACTAGCTGGCCGGATACTGATCACTCGCCGGATGTTTGGAGGAGCACCATCCCCGGGTCCGAAGCCCGCACGTTCTACGAAATCTCTCCCATTTTCCCCAATGCTCGAGCCAGATTAATCCGCGCGGCATTCAAACGATACAATGCATCGATCGCGTTGTCTCTAGACCGAGCGAGCGAAAACAGGGCGTTCGTGAGTTCGAGATTGCTGGAGGAGCTCAGGATGCTGAACCGTTCACGGGCCAACTCCTGCTCCGAAGCCGCCGCTTCCAATCCACGCCTCGCAATCGCAACTTGCTCTCTCGCCGAGTCCAGCGTCATCAGGGCTTCGCGCACCTCGAGTGTCACCCGGTTCTGCACGACCGCCAACTTGAACAACTCCTGCTGAGCCAAACTACGCGACTCGCTGATCCGTCCCTCTCGTTGCCCGCCGTCGAAAATGGGAACCGACAACATCAGCGCCATGCTGTAGGTGTCCGCAGTGTTGTGCATGCGATTGCCGATCAGACCATAGTCTCCCTGGGCAACCAGCGACGGCAAGCGCTCGTCGGTTGTCGAGCGCAACGTGAGATCCGCCGCTTTGATCCGCTGCTTCGCAGCCTTGACCTCCGCTCGTTCTTGCATCGCTTCAACCAGAGCCTCCTGGAGCATCGGCACATGCGCCACCGACGATTTCAATTCATCGGTCAAGACCAGCCGGATGTCGAATTGAATGCCCAGAGCATTGATCAAGCCCAATTTGAAACGCTCCACTTCGCTGCGAGCCAGTGTCAGATGCTGCCGCTCATTCTCAAGTTGTGCCTCAGCGCGAGCGGTGTCCAAACCAGTCCCCATCCCTCCCCCACGCCGACTCCGGACAAACACTGCCAACTCCTGCAAGAGTTTCACATTCGCTTCACGAGCATCGACCGTCGCCTGCGCCCGCAGCACCTCCATATAGAGAAGGCCGACTTCGCCCATCGCATCATTCTTGGCCGTGTCGGATTCTAACTCCGCCACCTTCAACGCTTCGCGCGAGGCACGCCAGCGGTCGATCAAGCTCAGGCTGAAGAGGCTCTGCGTCGCACTCACTCGAGCATCGAAAATCGAAAACGGACTGGTGACATGCGGTGTCAGCCCGACCGTGCCGAGAAAAAATGTTTGGCGGGACTGCCGAACATTGCTGGAGAGATTTGGCAACAACGTCCCCAACTGCGTAAAGGCCGCAGCCTTGGCCTGCTCGACTCGTTCCTTGAACAATTTGACGGTAGGGTTATTGCCCATCGCCGCATCCATCGCATCCTTCAGGCTCAGACGCAGCTCAGGAAGCGGCATTACCGCGTCAGTTTCGGCCGCCGGAGCATCAAGCTGAGCGCCATACCACAAACTTCCGGTGAACAAGACCACGAGAAACCACTGCACAGAAGGAACGCGATCAATCATGTTGCTCACCATTTCCTTTCATTGCCCCCTCACCTAGCGAGTAGGGTCTCAATCGCATCGGACGTGCTTATATCTGCTTCATGTGGAACGTAGGGAGTTAGGGGAAGGAAGGAGCGACGCTCCCGCTACGGTGTATGAAAATGCACCGTACAGGGCAATCCGGCCGGGATATGGTGATCGGGGTTCGGAAGGTGAAGCCGCACCCCGAACGTTCCATTGGCGGTATCGATCACTCGATTCACCGTCTCGACCGTGGCCACATAGGGGGAGGATGTAGCGGAGTCCGGCACTACATCAGCGACCATCCCTGGGACGATCTTGTCGAGCCAAGCGAGCGGTGCGAACACCTCCACGCGTAGCGGATGAATTTGCGCAATCTTCAACACAGGAGACTGCCGCACCAACTCTCCCGGCGTGAGATAACGCTCGACCACCAGTCCAGTGATAGGACTGCGTATGGTTCGTAGCGCTAACTCAGCGGCGGCACGTTGGTACTCGAGTCGCGCCAGCTCATGTTCTTCTTTCGCTTCCAAGGCTGCGGCCTCAGCCACCCGGAGTTCAGTTTCGGCCTCATCCAGCTCGTTGTGCGCGATGGCCGAAGTTTTCCGCAGATCTCGTGCCCGCTCGACCTTGCGTACCCCATACTCCATCCGCACTTGCGTCGTCTTCAGCGCCGATTCAAGTTCGGACTTCGCCTTGGCAACCGCCACCGCAGCCCGCTCCCTGCTCGATTCCAGCACGGCCAACACCTGCCCTGCACCGACTAGATCTCCTTGATCCACCGTCACCGATTCAATCAGCCCTTCGACAGGGGTACCGACCGCAACCACCTGGGAAGGTTTGATCAGGCAACGCAATTCACTTCCGGCACCCGTATCCGCCCTCGCGGGCAGGGCCGCCAGCACAACCAGAATGAGACCCGTCGTGATACGCATGGAGAAGGACCGCATCCGGGGCCTACTTAGTGAACCGCACGGTGCATTTGAGCCCGGCCGGTAACTTGAAGTCCGGATTCGGCAACTCCAGGCGAACACCGAATGTCCCGCTGGCAGCATCGACGACCTTGTCGACCACCGTCACTTTGGCGGGAAACTCACCTTTGATCGGTTCCTCCGGCTTCACCATCGCAGACATCCCCACCGTGACTTTCCCAAGCAACCCCACCGGCGCATAGGCCTCCACTCGCAACGGATCGATCTGCGCAAGTTTAAGAATACGTTCTTGTTTGGGAAACTCCCCCGGATGCATATACCGTTCGACGACCACGCCGTTGATCGGACTTTTCATCGTGCGGAGCGCGATCTCGGCCGTCGTTCGATTCAGTTCCAAGTCAGCCAGACGCCGGTTGCTCAATTCGGCGTGAGCATGGGCCACCGCGCCGGTCGCCCGTTCCACGCTGGTATCCAACGTCGCCAGCACCTGGCCTTCTTTGACGACATCTCCGCGGTCCACGGTGATGCTCTCCAACATCCCTGCCACGGGCGAGGTCATCGTGATCGTCTGATAGGGATGAACGAGGCAGGTGAGATCGGCGGCACCCGCGACCGACCACCCACCAGCCATCAGCGGCACCAATAACAGGCTCACAAGGAAATTCAATCTCATCGCCGTCTCCATGTGGAACTGAACCATCGTTATTCCGTCCGTCCGGCAAAGGCCAACGCCGATTCCAATTGATCGTCGACTTTCAGCACAGCACGCCGCATGCGGGCATGCAATCGTTCCGCCGCCCGCTGCGCCCGGCGCATCAACCAACGCGATGGCGCTTGCCAGCCCCATCGAAGCGCCTGCGTGGCACACCATCGCCCGAACCGGGTCGCATGCGCAGCCACCACGTCATCCTCCAACGAAAGCAGCACCTGGTACGACCCCGGATCGCCTTGGCGACCACAGCGTCCGAACAACTGCCGATCGACTCGTCCCGCATCATGGCGCTCCGTCGCCAACACATGCAGGCCTCCACGCTCCGCCACCCCTGCGCCCAGGTGAATATCCGTACCGCGCCCAGCCATGTTGGTCGCGACCGTGATCTGCTCCGGCTCTCCGGCCTGCGCAACGATCTCGGCTTCCTCGCGGTCTTGTCTCGCATTGAGCACCCGATGCGGCAACCCGGCAGCAAACAACAATCGACTCACCCGCTCCGATGCCGCAACGGAACGGGTGCCGATCAGGACCGGCCGGCGCTGGCCGTGCAACCGAGCCACCGACTGAACCACCGCGGCCCATCGCGCCTCGGACGTTGCAAAGACCCGGTCTTGAAGACCGACTCGCTGCATCGGGCGATGCGCCGGAATGGTCACAACCCCAAGCCGGTAGACCGACCAGAGTTCGCCGGCCACCTCTCGGGCGGTACCGGTCATGCCGGATAACCGGAGATAGCGGCGGAAAAATCGCTGATAGCTGATGCGCGCAAGGGTGTCCTGACGCTCGCTGAGGGGGCAGGACTCTTTCACTTCAACCATTTGGTGCAGCCCGCGTTCCCACGACCGGTCCGCCATGACTCGCCCCGTGTACTCGTCCACGATCTGCACTTTTGCATCCTGGACGACGTACTGTGTGTCCCGTTCGAACAGATGCAGGGCCGACAACGCCTGCTCGATGAGATGCTCACGTCTGCCTCGCCCACGCCACATTCCACCGAACCCCTGAGTCAATTCCGTTGCACGAACCGACCCGGCCTCGGTCAACGTGACATGCCGCGAGCGCACATCCATGCGAGCCTCGCGACCGAGACGGAGCTGACGGGCCACGGCCAATGCCTGTTCGTAGACCAACCGTTCGTCGGCATCGTTTCCTCGTCCCGCAATGATGAGTGGTGTCCGCGCCTCATCCACCAACACGCTGTCCGCCTCATCGACAATGGCATAGTACAGGCCACGAAGCAGGAGGCCGTCGGTCTGACCGGGAGATGACACCCTGCGAAGCCGCCGTTGAATCTGAGCGGACTGCCGACCGATGGCCAGGCGATCCTTGAGATAATCGAACACCAGTTCCTTATTCGTGCAGTAGGTCACGTCACAGGCATAGGCTTGGCGCCGAGCCTCCGGCGTCAACCCATGCACGATCACGCCGACCGACAGGCCCAGCGCTCGATAAAGAGGTCCCATCAACTCCGCATCACGGCTCGCCAGGTAATCGTTGACGGTGACAATGTGCACCGGCAAACCCGCCAATGCGGCGGCGCAAGCCGGAAGCGTCGCGGTGAGGGTCTTGCCTTCACCGGTCTGCATCTCCGCAACCAGCCCCTGCAGCAGCGCATACCCGCCGAGGACCTGAACGTCGAAATGCCGCTGACGAAGAAGGCGGGCGGCTGCCTCGCGGACTAGGGCAAACACCTCGGCAACCAGTGGATCGGTCAACCCCTGTTTGACCAACGCCGCCCGTAGCGTCTCGGCAGCCGGTTGAAACTCGGTCTCTTTCAGGCATTCGTAAGTGATCGCCAGTCCGGACACGCGTTCCACAAACTCATGGCCCGCCCAGAGCCGGCTCCGCCAGCGCCGCGCGATCGGTCCGACCGCGCGTTGGGCACACGCATCGAGCCAGGGCAAGGTCGGCAGTACCCGTTCCGGATAGACCGCGCCGTGCACCACCTCAGGCAACAACGCACTCGTAGACTGAGGACACATCATGACCGCCCATCCCCTTCAATATCGGGCTAGACAGTGAAGCGCGAGAGGAACAGCTGACGGACCTGGCGATACCACTGGTCCGAAAGCGGCGACCAGCCATGCGAGAATCGAACGTGTACTCGTTCACCCACATGGATCAAACCCGCCTCCCCGGGGACAGACAGATCCACCTGAAACACACGTTGAACCGTCCGCATACCTTCCGCATCGGTCGGATCGACCGGCACCACGCCGCCGCCTTCGCTGCCGAGTGCCGCATGCGGCAGTTCGCTCACCGCCGAGGGAACAAGCCGCGCCACCCCAGCTCGATAACAATCCTCCACACGCTCCGCCAATCGGATTTCCACGCCGGCGTCCCGGGTGCGCACGAGATCGATATCCGCTTGAGCGACGACCGCCCGCACGGTGAGGCGACGATGATCCACGACGTGGGCCAACACCTCCCCCTGCTTGATGAAGCGTCCGGGCAGGTCTTGAGGAGCCGGCACGATCAACTGCCCCGCCGTATGGCTCCGGACCACCAGCTCATCCAGCCGTCGTTGAGTTCGAGCCAGTTGATCCCGCGCATAGGCCAACTCTTCCTCGATGATGGCCGCTTTCACCAGATCCACCGGCCGCTGCTCGGCATGGCGCGCCTGCAGTTCCTTTACCCTGGCAGCCAACACACGCGCCTCTGCCTGGAGCCGCGGATGTTCGGCGATGAACAGCACGTCTCCCGGCTGCACCAGGCTGTCGGGCTTGGCCACGACCTGTCGGACGAAGCCATCGGCCCCCGCTCGCACCACCGATTCATCGGGGGCCCACACGACCCCCTCCGCGATGGTATGAAACGGAGCCGGCATGAGGGAGAGCCCGCAGACCGGCAGGGCGAAAAGCACAGCGGTCACGGCCACGGCACGACCGCGCACCGCATCGATCGAGGGACTCCTGAACAGATAGGACAGCCCCTTGGCCACTGGCACCACAAGCATGCCCACGGCGGTCATCGCGGCGAACAGGATCCCCAGCAATGGAGACAGTTCCCCGAGAAACAGCAGAATGGCCACCGTCACCATCACCCGATACACGCTTGAGGCAACCCCATACCCGAGGAACCACGCCCGTTCGCCGGCCGTGGCGTCAGGGCGACTCACCTCACGGGCTCCAAACAGGTACCGCTCACACAAGTACCGAACATAAGCCGTGGCCCGCACCCGGAGATTCGGGATTTCGAGCCAATCCATCAGCATGTAATACCCGTCGAAGCGAAGCAGCGGATTGAGGTTGAACAACACCGTGCTCACGCCCGCGAGAAAAATCGTGTTGTAGGCCGCCGTGCGGACCAGCCCAGGTTCCGCATTGATCCAGACGACGAGGGCCAGTGCCGCCAGCGCCGCTTCGACCATCATGCCCGCCGCTCCAACCAACACACGCTGCCGCTTGTCGCGGAACGCCCATGCGGCGGAGGCCTCGCAATAGGGCACGGGCGTGAACACCAACAGCATCACGCCCAATTCATGAACCTCACCGCCGAAGGCCTTCGTCATGAAGCCATGTCCCAATTCGTGAAGCAGTTTGATGAGCGGAAACAGCAGCCAGAGGACCATCAATGAATGCGGCGTGGTCACCTGCGCAATCAGATCGTGGGTGAGGTCTGGCCAATGGAGCCCGCCGAGGACGAGACCCAGGCCAACCAGGCCCAGCCAGAGCAGGAAGCCCGGCCAGCTGATGAGCGGACGAACCACCGGCAACAGCGCGGTCAGAAACCGGTCGGGGTCGCACAGCGGCCAGCGCCAGGCAAACAGATTCGACAGGCGGCTCGCCCATTGCCGCCGGGCAATTCGATCGGCCCGCTCGGTCAGCTCTCCGGTGTCGGGCAGCACATCGCAGACGATGAGATCCGAGCCGTGCAACTGGGCCAGCAGCCGAATCACATCGTCCTGACTCGGCGCCTCGTCGCCCAGCGTCGCCGTCGCGGATTCCCAGATCGCCCGCACACTGTGCCGGCCGTCCATCAAGCCGATCAGGTGATAGGCCGCAGGGGCAAACCGGTGAAACCGATCCGACGCGCGATCCTGCAGGACGTACCACGTCCGGCCACGGTACTGGTGGCGCGCGAGTTCCACGTGACTGCGCAACCGCGGCTTCAACCGTTCGACGCGATACCAGGACGCGCTGAAAAATTCACCGGCCATATCTCCCCCAACACCCTGAGGACTTACGACTCAACACCGCCACCACATCATAAAATTGCGTACCCGCACGCCCTGTGCTAGGCTCCCCACCATGCAATCCCAACACGGCACACCAGTTCATCCTCGATCCCAGGATCCGATCCTTGAAGAAATGTTGCGCCGCCTGACGGGCGCCTTCCAACCGGAACGAGTCTATCTCTTCGGCTCTCGGGCTCGGGGAGAAGCCGGCCCTGACAGCGACTACGACCTATTGATGGTTGTGAAAGAGTCCGGCCTGCCGCGGTATCGACGCGAGCAAGAAGCATTTCGCGCATTGATCGGTGTCGGAGCCGCAAAGGATGTTCTTGTGCTGACGCGAGAGGAATTCGAGCGGAAGCGCACCGTGGTCTCCTCCCTCCCTGCCGCCGTCGAACGGGAAGGCATTCTGCTCTATGCAGCCTGAAACCGCCGTTGAAGCACGAGCATGGTTTCAGAAAGCGAGGAACGATCTGCGTGGCGCAGATATCGACCTGGCTGCCGCTCCTCCCCTCGTCGAAGATGCCTTGTTTCATTGCCAACAGGCTGCTGAAAAAGCGATGAAGGGCTACCTGACGGCGCATGAGCGCGTCTTTAGGAAAACGCATGACCTGGACGAACTCGCCCGAGCCTGTGAGGCGATTGACCCGACGTTGAAGGCGGTGCTGCTCGAAGCCAGAGATCTTACAGTGTTCGCCTGGGAGTTTCGTTACCCCGGCGATTCCCAAGTCCCGTCTGAGGGCGAAGCCGTGCAGACTCTCGCGTTGGCACGGCAGGTCGTCTCCGTCCTCCTCGACCGACTGCCCCCAACTATCCGACCTTAGCTGCATCGCATCGACTCTCGCGGCTCTGCTCGTCTTGTTCATCATGCAAGAGGGCACCGTCACGGCAGCCAGGCCCAGAGTTTCAGCCTCGCCTCATCCAGCACCTCGTGAGTCCAGATCCAGACCAACGACCGCTGATCCACCGCAATCTTGCCCACACCCTCCATGGCCGGCCGGAGTCGATTCGACGGTGGGGTCGTGAGTCTCGCTTCGACGCGAAAATAGTTGCGGCCCTCTTTGGCCATCGACACGGGCGTGATCTGCGTGACGGCAAAAGACAGCTCGTCATGCGGCAAGGAGGAGAGCAGCAGGGTGCCCGACTGCCCGATACGCAGCCCCGCCATGTCGCGGTCATCCACCTGGAGCACCACCCGATAGTCGTTCAACGGCGCGACCTCAAACAGGACCTGTCCTTCCTCCAGCGGAGATCCCAGTCGCTGGCTCCAATCTCCGCTCACAATCACGCCGGCAAAGGGCGCGATAATCTGAATGCGCGCGAGCTTATCGGCCGCCAAGGCCAGCTGGGCTTCCGCCTGCGCCAACTCCGCGGCCTTGATCTCGACCTTGGCCGCATCGCGATCCGCCAGGACCTGGCGATACTCCTTGGCCAATTGGTCTCGCTGGCTCTGCCACCGTAACCGCTCCAGTTTCAACTCATGATCCTGCAACGTGGCCAGAACTTGTCCCGCCTGCACGACATCGCCGGCCCGCACCGGGGCGGTCTCCAGATACCCTTGAAAGGGAACCGTGGCGGCCTGCTGAATGGCCCCTTCCAGCGCCGTTTTCGCCGTCACGCGATAATCGCCGGTCGCCAACGCGACGCACGCCGCAAGCGCGGCAGCCGCAAGCGTCGCCAGCTTGAATCCCACATGGCGTGGTCCCGTCAACTTGGCGAGTTGCGAGCGAAGCGACTCCCAGGCCTTGCCGCCGAGCCACCGCGCATCGCGCCGTTTCAGGTCAAGGATCGGCCCCAGCACCGCGGCCAGCGCCTCCAACACCTCCAGCGTTCCACGGTCGAACGGCTGCTCCGCGCCGCGTTCCAAGGTGAGTACGCCGACCACCAGGCCGTCATCCGTGAGCGGCACGGAACAGAGGGCGACCGAGTTGAATTGACGCGCCAGCGCATCATGAGCCCGTCGAATCTGCGTGGGGGTCGTCGGAAGCGGAGGGACGACCACGGTCTGCCGCTGATCGAACGCTTCCTCCATTGCCCCGGCAATGGCGCCGACCAGCGTGGTTTTCTGACTGAACGTGGCACTGTGAGAAAGAGCCGTCACCTCCACGCGCCCGTTCGTCACGATGCCGAGGCTGACCCGGTCGCACTGAAGGCGGGTTGCAGTCTCCGTGACGAATGAACGGGTGGCCGCCTCATAGTTCCTCGACCCGACGGCCGCCGAGAGCAGCTCGAGCAGCAGTTGCAGCCGCTCCGCCGTCTGCGCCTTCGCGGTCAGTGCGGCCAGCACCTCAGCCGGGAGAGCCGTCTGCAACAGCGCGCGGCCTTCGTGCCTCGGTCCGTCCGTAGGTTCGGAATCCTGTCGCATCATGAATCAGTCTCCCATCCGGGCCGTGCAGGCCGTCAGCGCACCGAGTACACGGTCGCCTTGTTCAGGCGGCTCCGCCCTGCCCGTCGCTCATGGTCGACGGTTTGGGTCCGCCACCGAGATCCAGTACGCCGAACTGCCCCTCGTATTGCTGCACCACCGCCCCCAGCAACAGGGCCAATCGCTTGGCGGCAAAGGGACTGAGGATGATCCGGTTGGTCACCTGCACACGCAGGTCCGGCTGTCCCTGCTCCCAGAATTGATTCAGCCCGAAGTTCAACACAAGCTCTTCCTTCGTGCTGCCGACATGACAAGTGTTCGCATAGGTGGTTGCGGCACGGCTGCCGTCGAGGTGAATACGCCGCTGGTCTGACTGGGAGGCCGCCTGTTCAGTGCCATTCGTCGTTGAACTCATGTAGTGCTCCTTGTTCTAGGGAACCGAGTTATCCCACCGTGATCGTCACGGTCGCCAGATTCGAGGCCGTGGCGCCGTCGGACACGCGGTAGGTGAAGGTATCGGTCCCGGTGAAGCCCGCGTTCGGACGATAGGTGAAGGTGCCGTCGGCATTCAGGACTAGCGAGCCGTTGGTGGGGCCGGTGCCGAGCGTAGCTGTGAGAGTTGGGCTGTCGGGATCGTTGTCGTTGGCGAGGAGGTCGTTCTGGAGACCGCTGGCCCAGAGTTCGGCGCCAGTTACGGAATTTATGGCACGGAAGAACAGATTCCCGCCGAAACTAACGAGCTGGGAATTAGTACTCGCAGCAGAACCAGCGTTTATGTCCCGCACCAGAACAGTTCCCTCTTCAGTCCCGTCACTTTTCCAAACCTCTAGACCGTGTGCCCCATCATCCGCAATAAAAAACAGCGTGCCATTCACATTCGTCAGCTTACCGCCTAGTCCGCTACCAAACGAACCTATGGATGGACCAGTCTTAATATCCTTCACCAGCACCGTTCCAGCAGCAGTACCGTCACTTTTCCACAATTCCGATCCCTCTACAGTGGTGATCGCATTGAAAAAGAGGATGCCGTTGACACTAACCAACTCCGCGGGGAACGAGTCTCCGCTTCCTAAACTTATGTCTTTCACAAGGATTGTGCCCGCGGTCGTGCCATCGCTTTTCCATAACTCTGTCCCGCTGCTCCCATCAGTAGCTGAGAAGAAAACAGATCCATTGAAGTTAGTAAGGTTTTGAGGATTTGAACCAGCCGTAGGATGAATATTCATAACCTGTGTAGTCCCCGCCGCCGTCCCGTCGCTCTTCCACAGTTCTTGACCGAAATTCAATCCATTACGAGCAGCACTAAAGAACAGCGTCCCGTTAATATTCGTCAACTCTTGGGGAGTAGAGTTCGGCAACCCAGGATTAATGTCTGCAACCAGAGTTGTTCCGCTCACAGTCCCATCGGTCTTCCATAGTTCATTACCGCTCACACCGTCGTTCGCAGTGAAGAATATCGTGTCCCCAACCACTTCCAATTCACGAACAACTGTCCTACCACTGGAAGCACCAGGATTAATGTCGCGGACAAGAACCGTTCCCGTTTCCGTGCCATCGCTTTTCCACAGCTCAATCCCGTTTACTCCGTCATCTGCCCAGAAGAACAAGAGCCCGTTCAAATTCGTTAAGTTGCTGAGGCTCGAACCAAGATTTCCCGGACGTACATCCTTAACCATAAAGGTCCCTGGCGCTGTCCCGTCGCTCTTCCATAACTCAATTCCATTCACCCCGTCGTTGGCTGTGAAAAACAACGTGCCGTTGACGTTGGTAAGATTTGTCGGGAAAGAACTATCCGCCCTGATATCTTTTACCAACATTGTCCCCGCCGCCGTCCCGTCGCTCCTCCACAGTTCAGTACCGTTCACACTATCGCTCGCTGTAAAAAATAGATTTCCATTTACCACAGTGAAGTTGGCTGGATTCGATGCTCCAGCACCAGCAAGAATGTCTTTGACCAACAGTGTCCCCGCCACCAACGTCGAGCCCTGCTGTAACGTGTAGGCATCATTCGTCGCCGTCGGAGTGGCGTTCACGTCACTGACTGTCACGGTGATCGTCTCTTCAGCAGACAGCGCCGGAGTTCCGTTATCCGTCACGCGGACGGTCAGGCTGTGCGGGCCAATCTGCGCCGCCGTCGGGGTCCAGGTGAAGACACCCGTCGTCGGGTTAATGCTCGCACCCGCCGGGATCGTGCCCTGCAGGGTATAGGTGAGCGTATTGGCTGGGACATCGCCATCTGTGGCCGTCGCAGTGAAGGTGAGCAAGGCCCCTTCGTTCACCGTCTGATTGCCGATCGTGGCGAGCACCGGCGCCTGATTGACCTCGTTCACCGTGACGGTGATCGTCTCCCGATCGCTCAAGGTTGGCGCCCCGTTGTCCGTCACCACCACATCAAACGTGTAGGTCCCCGGCCCTTGGAGTTCCGTGGGCGTCCAACTGAAGGCACCCGTCGTGGGATTGATCGTGGCCCCCGCCGGGATCGTGCCGCTCGTCCCGTTCTCCAAACTGAACGTCAGCGTCTGCCCGGCATCCGGCTCATTGGCCGTAGCGGTGAAGGAGAGCGCCTGCCCTTCGTCGATGGTTTGATTGCCGATCGTGGTGAGCACCGGCGCCTGGTTAACGACCGGCGCCGCCGTGACCGAGATCGTCACCGTGGCCACATTCGAGTCCAGCGCCCCGTCGTTGGCCTTGTAGGTAAAGCTATCGGTGCCGGTGAATCCACTATTCGGTGTGTAGTTGAACGTACCGTCGGCATTCAGCGTAAGGCTCCCATT
>JAEURX010000021.1 GCA_016788885.1 Nitrospira sp.
CAAAGCCACGGTGAAAGTGTTGCGGGATGGCCATGAACAAGAACTATCCGTCACGCTGGCCGAACTGCCGGATACCCAGCAGGTAGCCAAGGCGGAGATCGAATCCCCGGACCAGCCATTGGCGGGTCTCGCGGTGCAGGAGCTTGATCGGGAAACGGCTCAGGAACTGGGGCTCAAGGGAAAGATTCAGGGAGTCGTGGTCACCAATGTCGACCCGGAAAGCGAGGCGGAACGGGCCGGTTTGATGCCCGGTGACATCATCCGAGAAATTAACCGCAAGCCGGTGACATCCATGAAGGAGTTCGATCGGGCCGCATCCAGTCTCAAGAAAGGGCAAACCGTGCTGGTCTTGATCAACCGGCGCGGTGCATCCCTCTATCTGAGCGCGAAGATCTAAGCTCGAGCAGCGAAATGGAGCGGGTGCCGGTGAGCGCAGGCTTACCGGTAACCCGCTCCGGTCTTTTTGGGCATGAGCAACGCGGGAGAAGCGGAAGACGTGTGGGGCTTGTCGGCCTGGCCGACAGGCTGGGCAATCAGATCGTATCCGGCGACATCTGTCACCGTAACCGAAATGAAGTCACCCGGCTTGGCAACCCCGCGTTCACAATACACCACGCCGTCGATCTCAGGCGCCAAACCCTGATGCCTGGCTTCCAGCAGCCGATCCGATTCCTCAGACACCCCATCCACCAACACGTCGATGGTGCGGCCGAGGTAGTCACGGTTTTTGGATTCTGATATTGACTCCTGCAGAGCCAGCAGCTCATTGCGGCGTTCTTCCATCACCGCCTGGTCGACTTTGCGATCGAGATTCACGGCCGACGTGCCTTCCTCGTCAGAATAGAGGAAGACCGCCACGCGATCGAATTCCATATCGAGCACGAACTGCTTCAATTCTTCAAAGTGCGCATCGGTCTCACCGGGAAACCCGACGATAAAGGCGGTTCGAAAAAAGACGCCGGGAATTTTGGCTCGAATGCGTTCCACCAGTGTCGTGAGATGCTTACGGTCTCCCAGGCGATGCATGCGTTTGAGCATCCCGTCGCTGATGTGTTGGAGCGGCATGTCGAGATACTTGGTGATGCGCGCCTCACCGGCATACAGATCCAGCAACTCGTCCGTGACCTGCTGCGGATACAGATAGAAGGGCCGGATCCATCGCACATCGTCCACGGTGACCAACTCACGCAACAGGGTTGTAAGTCCCTGTTTGAGTCCAAGGTCCACCCCGTAGTTGATGGTGTCCTGGGAAATGAGGTTCAGCTCCTTCACCCCTTCTTTGGCCAAGCGCTTCGCCTCTGCCACGATCGATTCGATCGGGCGGCTGCGTTGCTTGCCGCGCATGATCGGAATCGCACAGAAGGCACAATTGCGGTTACAGCCTTCGGCGATTTTTAAGTAGGCGCTGTGCGGCGTGCCTAAACGGACGCGCGGCGTGTCGGCATCATAAAGATAGGGCGGCTGCCCGAGCCAGAGACGTTGCTGGCGGGCCTTTGGAGCCAACAGGCTGCGACAGATGTCTGCGATGCGTCCGAATTCACCGGTTCCGACCACACCATCCAACTCAGGGAGTTCCTTCAGCAGCTCGCCCTGATAACGCTGAGCCAAACAGCCGGCCGCGATCAAAACGCGACAAGAGCCGGACTTCTTGAGACGGCCATGTTCGATGATGCTATTGATCGATTCCTGCTTGGCCTCTTCAATAAAGCCGCAGGTATTGATGATGACCACTTCGGCGGCACGCGCATCGCCGGTCAGCTGGAACCCGCCGGCCACTAAGGTGCCGAGCATGACTTCGGAATCCACCTGGTTTTTTGAGCAACCCAGATTCACGAAGCCGATGGTGGGTTTCTTACGTTTCGCCCGTGAGGGAGTAATCAATGATGGAGCCATAACCGGTGAGTCTACGAGACGGCGGAAAAGTCTGTCAAACCAGGTCTCTTGCTATTCGTCCTGCCGCTATCCTAGATTGAGCGCATGATCCGGACCTTCCAAGGCATCAAGCCCACCGTTCCGCAATCCTGCTTCATCGAAGACACGGCAGTCGTGATCGGCGACGTCGTGATGGGCGAGGAGTGCAGTGCCTGGTTCCATGCCGTTATCCGCGGGGATGTGAATTACATTCGTATCGGGAACCGGACCAACGTGCAGGACCTCTGCATGTTGCATGTGACACATGACACCCATCCCCTCATCATCGGCGACGACGTCACCATCGGTCACAACGTCGTGCTACACGGCTGCACTATTCAGAACCGGGTGCTGGTCGGAATGGGCGCCATCATCATGGACGGCGCGGTGATCGGGGAAGACTCCGTCGTCGGCGCAGGAGCGCTCGTGACAGAAGGCACCATCGTTCCACCCAAGAGCCTCATCCTGGGATCACCGGCTAAGGTCAAACGTCCGGTGACCGAGCAGGAGCTCGCCTGGATACGGGAATCGGCACAGAACTATATCCGATATTCCCGCCAGTACCTCTCAGGACCGGATAAACCACGCCCGGGGTTTTGGGTTTAGCCGGCGCAATCCCAATCCACTGCAAGCCGCTCATCCGATCCGCATGAGACAAATGGGATCTCCGACGGTGGGTGAGGCGTATGTGCGCGGCTCAATCCGGTAAGGAATGCCTCGCCGGTGGCACCACTCGGCAACCCATACCGCCTCCTCAACCGTCGTGGTTACCAACCCGGGCACAGTCAATCGGCCCAGGCAACGATCGACCAATCGGGCCACCGTGCGTTGTTGCGTGACAAATTGTTTCGCATTGAACGTCACGGGATTTGCCCGTCCGTACGACAGCACTGATAATTCCGGGAAGCGCTCAGGATCATTCAGCACGCTGACCAGCCAGAGGTGATCCACCCGCTGTTTCACCGAACCAGCATCGTGATGCTGAAAGCGGATGGGGACTGCCCCACAGGCACGATTCAGAACCTGTACCTCCTGGCGCCGTAAATTGCAGGCCACCACGCGCCGATCCAACTCAAGGGTCTCCATCACCAGCGGCGGAATCTCCGCAACACCAGCCCCCACATAGAGACTGGCCCCACCCGGCTTGAGTCTGACCTTGAGCGCAGTGGCCACCTTCGTGCCGAGACGTTGACAGGGCCCCCGTTTCGCTGCCCAAAACTCATCGCCGCCTTCATCACAATAAATCGGGCCTAGCTGTGCATAGTCGAGCCGGGAAAATATCTCCTTGATCGCCCGCCTGGTAGCAGGGCCGACCGTCACACTCTTTCGCGCCATATTTCTCCATTCAGCGCCGACGCAGTCCTTGCCCTCAGTCCCGACAAGCCGGAACCAGAGGCCGTTCACATCGCTGTGGGTTGAGGTGCACCCGCGTGGTTGGTTACTGACTACGAGACGATCTCGGTTCCGATACCCTTGTGAGTAAAAATCTCCAGCAGAATGGCATGAGGCACGCGGCCGTCCACGATATGCGCTTTTCCGACGCCGCCGGCCAAGGCATCCAAACAGGCATGCACCTTCGGCAACATGCCTTCGCTAATGGTGCCGCGCTTCACCATGCGTTGCACATCCTTGCGGGAGACCGTGGAGAGATGACGGCCATTGGCATCCCGGATGCCCTTTACATCGGTCAACATCACCAGTTTTTCCGCCTTCAACGCCGCCGCGATCGCCCCAGCAACCAGGTCGGCATTGATGTTGTACGTATTGCCCTCCCGATCCGTGCCGATGGGCGCGATGACCGGAATGTAATGATCTTCCTGAAGCTTCAGCAGCAATGTGGGATCAATCGACTTCACGTCTCCGACAAACCCGAAATCCGCGTCGCGGTCTTCGACGTCGATATCCTTTTCGATGCTTTCCGCCCAGGCCTTGGCCGTCAAGGGCTTGGTCAACATCAAGCCGCCGTCTTTGCCGCTCAGTCCGACCGCCTGGCCCCCGTGTCGATTGAGTAGATCGACGATTTCCATGTTGATCCGGCCCGCGAGGACCATCTCCACAATTTCCATGGTCGCCGCATCCGTCACCCGCACGCCATGCTTAAACTTCGCTTCCATCCCCAATCGATCCAGCATCTGATCAATTTGTGGACCGCCGCCATGCACGACCACGGGGTTCAAGCCGACGTACTTCAGCAACACGACATTCTGTGCGAACCGCGCTTTGAGCGAGGCATCGGTCATCGCATGCCCCCCGTACTTGATGACCACAGTTTTTCCCTTGAACGTCCGGATATAGGGCAGCGCCTCGATCAGCACGTCGGCTTTCTTAATCAGTTTGTTCATGCGTCACTCCTCGCTCCCTGGCTGCGCCTACAAAATATAGCGGCTCAGGTCCTGATCCTTCACAATGTTCAGCAACCGTTCCTGTACATACGCGGCATCCACGACCACCGTCTTCTGCGGCAATTCCGACCCTTCGAACGAGACCTGTTCGAGCAGCCGCTCCATGATCGTAAACAGACGCCGGGCGCCGATGTTTTCTGTACGTTCGTTGACCTGCACCGCCGTAGCCGCAATTTCCGCCAAGCCATCTTCGGTAAACTCCACCGTGAGCCCTTCCGTCGCCATCAGCGCATGATACTGGCGCACCAACGCTCCTCGCGGTTCAGTCAGGATACGCACAAAGTCTTCTTTGGTGAGCGGCGCCAATTCGACACGTATGGGAAACCGGCCCTGCAGCTCGGGAATCAAATCCGATGGTTTGGCCACATGGAAGGCTCCCGCGGCAATGAAGAGGATATGGTCGGTCTGCACGGCCCCGTGTTTCGTGCTGACAGTCGATCCTTCCACAATCGGCAAGAGATCGCGTTGTACCCCTTCACGAGACACATCCGGGCCCATTGCGCGCTCACGACCGGCGATCTTGTCGATCTCGTCCAGAAAGACGATCCCGGTCTGCTCCACTTTGGTGATGGCCTCCCGCACCACCTCGTCCATATCGATCAGTTTCTGCGCTTCCTCCTGAGTCAGGTGCTTCAGGGCATCGGGAACCTTCATCACCCGTTTCTTTTTCTTGCCCTGGAACATGCCGCCCAGCATGTCGCGGAGGTTCCCTTCGAGATCTTCCATCCCGCCCGCATTCGAGATCACCCCGAGCGGCAATGCCCGTTCCTTGACCTCAACTTCGACGGACCGCTGATCCAGCTTGCCCTCGCGCAATTGCAAGCGCAGCTTCGAGCGCGTGGCGTCCGGCGATTCCGTTGACTCCGCAGCTTCGGCGCGCGAGCCGGCATGGTCGAATCCTGCCGAAGTCGAACGGGACGGCGCGCCGGGAAGCAGCAAGTCGAGCAGCCGCTCTTCCCCGAGCCGCGAGGCCTTCCCTTGCACATCTTCCAAATGTTTCGTCTTCACCAAACTGATCGCTTGTTCGGTGAGATCCCGAATGATGGATTCGACGTCCCGGCCGACGTAGCCGACCTCGGTAAACTTTGAGGCTTCCACTTTGATAAATGGCGCTTCCGCGAGTTTCGCCAACCGCCTGGCGATTTCAGTTTTACCGACACCGGTGGGGCCGATCATAATGATGTTCTTCGGCATGACTTCATCACGCAACTCTGGAGCCAGTTGTTGACGACGCCACCGGTTGCGCAGGGCAATCGCGACCATGCGCTTGGCATCCTGCTGGCCGATCACATAGCGATCCAGCGCCTCGACGATCTGCCGGGGCGTGAGACTATTCACATTGAGGGTGCGTGAAGTCGATTCGGTCGTCATGGCAGGCTGATCCTAACGCGTGAGCGATTCGATCACAATCTGTTGGTTGGTATAAATGTCGATTCCGCCGGCGATCATCAGCGATTCCCGAACAATCTGTTCGGCGGCCAGTTCGGAATGCGCCAGCAGGGCACGTGCGGAAGCCAAGGCATAGGGTCCGCCGGAACCGATCGCCAAAATGCCGTCCTCCGGCTCCACCACATCGCCGGTGCCGGAAATAATAAAAGAGTGATCGAGATCGGCCACCGCCAGCAATGCTTCCAAACGCCGCAAGACCCGATCGGTTCGCCAGTCTTTCGCTAATTCGACAGCGGCCCTGGTGAGGTTCCCGCGATATTCAGCCAGTTTGGCTTCAAACTTCTCAAACAGCGTAAAGGCATCGGCCGTGGCACCGGCGAAACCGGACAACACCGTATCGTTATGCATACGGCGCATTTTCCTGGCGTTATGCTTCATGACGGTGGTGCCGACGGTGACTTGTCCGTCACATCCCATCGTCACCTGATTGCCCCGTCTCACACATAAAACGGTCGTCGATCGAATCTTCATCGCGAGCCCTTCTGCTTGTTCGCCGCTCCCGCTTCCCCGGCAGTGTTGGCACGGGGGTGCGTGCGATCGTATAACGCGAGTAGCTGGTCCGTCGCAAGATGGGTATATTTCTGTGTCGTACTCAGCGAGACGTGCCCCAACATTTCCTGAATCGCGCGGAGATCAGCCCCTTCATCAAGCAAATGCGTGGCAAATGAGTGTCGTAGCGTGTGCGGATGAATCGCCCCTCCGACAAGCTGCTGGGAATACTTGGCCACAATGCGCGCAACCGTTCTGGTGGTCAAACGACCTCCGCGACGATTGCGAAAGACGGCCCCTGTATCAGAAGCACGCCTGAGGGACGCGGGAGACGCAGCGCCAACTTGCGCATGGTACGCCTCGATGGCCTCAAGGGCGAGGCGGCTAATAGGGATGATGCGTTCCTTTTGTCCCTTGCCGCGAACACGCACGACACCTTCACTTCGAGAGAGATCTTCACAATTCATCCCGACCAACTCACTGACGCGCGCACCGGTCGCATAGAGAGTTTCGAGAATGGCACGATCCCGCAACATGTCCGGCTGCGGCCCGTCAGGAAACTCCATCAGAGCAGCGGCATCATCCTTCGTCAGAACCTGAGGAAGTGGTTTGGGAAGTTTCGGCGCGTGCACCTCCTCTGCCGGATTCACCTGCAGACGACCGACACGCACCAGATAGCGAAAGAAACTGCGCAGGCAGGCCACTTTTCTCGCCAAGGAGGTTTTTTTGTCCCCCTGGCGATCTCGGGCGGCGAGAAACTCACGAATTAACGCCGAATTGACCGACTCAAGTGGCAACACACCACGAGCATTCAATACCGTGCCGGCAAAGGCCTGAAACTGAGCCAGATCGGAAGCATACGCACGAACGGTCTGAGGAGATGCGCCGTCCTGCACCAGCAGGACGTCTAGGAAATCCCGGACTGCGCGATCCATGCGTCAAAATCCTCGACGGCTCGTTGCTGGATGAGACGCCGCTTCTGATCCTTGTCACGCGTCTTGACGGAGACAGGCGGAAACAGGCCGAAGTTCGTATTCATCGGCTGAAAATGTGCCGGATCACTTTTCGTAAGATGCGCAATCAGGCACCCGTGCGCGCTGGTGGGTGGCGGCGTGACAAGTGGTTGACCGGCCAGGCCTCGCGCCGCATTGATGCCGGCGATCCCTCCCATCGCGGCGGACTCGGTATACCCTTCTACTCCCACCAATTGTCCGGCGAAAAACACGGTGCCGCGGCTCTTCAACTGCAAGGTCTCCCTCAACAATTGGGGAGAATTGATGAACGTGTTCCGATGCAGACTGCCGAACCGCAAAAACTCCGCCTGTTCCAGCCCTGGAATCAATCGAAATACCCGCTTTTGTTCCGGGTAGGTGAGCTTCGTCTGAAATCCGACCATGTTGTAGCAGGTGCCGTGGACATTCTCGGTCCGCAACTGCACGACCGCATAGGGACGCTTGCCGGTTTTCGGGTCTTCCAATCCCACCGGCTTGAGTGGCCCAAACTGCATGGTCTGCCGTCCTCGCTCGGCCATGACTTCGATGGGAATACAGCTTTCAAAATAGGCAACTTTTTCAAATTCTTTCGGCTGAACTTTTTCTGCCGCCATCATGGCGTCGTACAATGCATTATACGCCGCTTCATCCATGGGGCAGTTCAGATAGTCCGCCCCGCCCTTTCCATACCGTGACGCGCGATACACGATGTCCATGTTGATGGACTCGGCGTCGATGATGGGTGAGATGGCATCGAAAAAATAGAGGTGTCGCTCGTGCGTCAGTTCGCTGATCGCCTTCGACAATTTGTCTGACGTGAGCGGACCGGTGGCGATGATCGTGACGCCATCGGATGGGATCTCCGTCACCTCTTCGCGAATGATCCGAATATTGGGGTGTCCTTCCAGCGCCTGCGTGATGGCACGCGCGAAGACCTCGCGATCCACCGCCAGCGCTGACCCGGCCGGCACGCGCGCCTCTTCCGCTGCGCGAATCACCAGTGAGTTCAGGCGCCGCATCTCGCCCTTGAGAATGCCGGGGGCATTGAGCGGATCCATCGATCCCAGCGAGTTGGAACAGACGAGTTCCGCCAGATCGCCGGTTTTGTGCGCTTTCGTCGTCTCTTTCGGACGCATCTCATAGAGCGTCACCTTGGCTCCGCGATGTGCCGCCTGCCAGGCCGCTTCCGAGCCGGCCAGACCGCCTCCGATGATGACGATGTCTTCACGCATGAATGGGGAACCTTTGAAAAGATGGAAGGAGGCACATTGTAAGAATCGCCTTTTCTCGATGTCAAGAAACGGAGGGTGGTGCCACGCATGCCCACGCAGCCGCCATCTCCTCGACACAGGCCACCAAGCCGCACAATCTTCCTGGCAAGCATCGTCGAGTTGGTTGCTCCCTTTCGCCGGACCATGTTAGACTGCGATCGGTGCGGGCGATTAGCTCAGTGGGAGAGCGCTTCCTTCACACGGAAGAGGCCACAGGTTCGATACCTGTATCGCCCACCAATTTTTCAACGACTTCCGAGACAGCACTCTAAAAACCGCAACACCGTCCTCACGTCTCTGCGCCCCAGCCAGTCGACATGCGACGCAGGCCCGCCTTGCCTCCCGGCCAGGAGAAACGTGTTGCTGTGTGACGCGCTCCGACTTGAACATCGTTCCCTCCATTTGAGCCCTGTTCCCGCTCGTCTCGCCCTAGGCGAATCACCGTACCGAAACAAAGGCCCCGGAAAGGGCCACTAGGGGTCACGAGGGGACAAATCGAGGACAGATTATCGGGAGGACGAGGCAAGAAGGGAAGTACGCATAAGGAGGCGTATGTGCGCTTTGCTGCGCTCAGAGCGGCAATTGTGCCGCATCGTTCAGAGCCGGGACACGGAGCAAACAAAAATCGACTCGTTTTGACTGGTACGCGAAAAAAAAGTTTGGAATGCTTTCCCCGGGTTCTGGGACAGGATCGGAGGCAGGTCGAAGTCGGGAAGCCGACGAAAATTGAAGCGCTAACTAATACTTGGGAAGAGGGTTAGTCATCAGCAGGTCCATAGCTCCTGGTGAATCATCCAACTCTGCCAGGGCTTCATATTTACGACTTAGAGCGGACTGGCCGCTTCCGGGAAGTCTTCGAAGGCGTTGCCTTCTTAAAGCCCTGCATCGTCGCGAGGAATACTGCCGTTGAGGCTTTGGACTCATGCGTCAAACAAGACGTTTCTACAGTCTCAATAATAATATCCTCAAAACCGTCCCTGTTACGATCTTCGTATCGATGGGATTCTTGAACAAGCTTTGGCGTGAAGCTGTAGTTGTACTCCCCTGCTTCCGGACAAACCATGAAGTTGCTATCTGGTCCAGACCTTCTAGCTAAATCAATGCGGCTCCAGGTTGTCGTGGAATAGAGCGACAGGATAGCATCCCAATTACCGTCCCGTAACGTTCCGTTTCCTGCCACAATATGGAGCACTCCAGCTTTATCCCGAAGAGTTTTCTCAATCCATGGTAGTCCACGACCGAGTTCAATCGGACTACCATTTCTCTTGAGATCCAGCACACCCAATGAATCAGCATTCCCTCCGCGTTCGGCCCAGAGCATGACTACCGATTCTGTGACACGACATGCGGTAGTATAGGCGTCGTCTGTTCCTAGCCGGTCTGTAACCTGATGCTCATCCTCTGCCGAGATTGCGAGACACTGAACTGCTTCCTCCCCGAGTAGTCCAACATTTCCTGGCCAACTTAGTGCGCTAGCAGAGGAGGGGAAACATGTGGCCATAAGCACGACCACAAGCAAATGCACTTTGAAACAAATGCGCGCTAGCGTCATCTTGGAATACTCCCGCAGTTTGACTGTCAACTCCTTCGGGCCATTCATTGGGGACGCGTCTTTCTGCACGTGGTTCTCATAATGCACAACTCTACCTTACTTCTTGTGTGGGGAAGGTAAAAAAGACCTTTCTCGCAGGAATTCCTTAACGATCAGCTCGTTTTTGACCCGTGCGCAAAAAAAGTTTGGAAGGCATTCCTGGCGTTCTGGGATAGGATCAGAGTCAGGGCGAAATCGGAAGGCGGACGACGATTGAAGCGTTGACGTACAACTATGACAAGGGTGGAAACCGGATTACACAGTTGCGGCAGAATGCCGTCGCATCCAATTTCCCCACGGCCGTGGCCGCCGTCAACATTGCCTATGATGCGGCCAATGAACTCACCCGGTGGAATAGCGCCACGGACAAGAACCATCAGGCACTACAACCCAAAATTCTAGGTCATGTTATGACGTTTCCTGTGAGAAGACTTCTCCGCAAGTTCTTAGGCAATGAGATCAGCGTCAATGAGTTCTGCGGGACATTGGGAGAATGGAATAACCTAGGTCTATGGGAGGAGTTGACGAAGGTCGAGCGGAAGCTTCTGTCAAAGTATTTCTGGAATTACTTGGATATGTACGCAGGTGAAACACTTCCAAAATTCAATGCGTGGGAACGCTTTAGACGGTACATGCGAGGCGAGGGGACATTGATTTGCAGGCTTTAAGGAAAGGCAGCGCCGAACTGCTTACGGCTTTGGAACAAGAACAGATAAAGCAACAGAGGTAGGTGTTGCTTCATCCTTAGAGTCTCTGGTTTGCAGAGCGGACACTTTGATTGAGCGAAGAAGTGAGTGAATGAGGCATCCATTTCTACAGCCAGCAGGCACGCTTCACCAGACAAGCTCTTTCGAGCCCTCACGGTGTTTCACCCATTGCAGTAGTTCGGACGCTGAGTACCTCGCTGCCAGCGGAGATCGAAGCAACGGTGCGCATAGCTTCGCATTGTGAGCAAGCCAGGGATCGACTAGCGCTGCGCGAGCATGCGGGCAAACTCAGCGGCTGAAATAACCGGCACTCCGCTATAGTGTGAGGCCTCGAAATCCTTATCTCCGGTGACGAAATATTCAGGCGGAGGTGTGGTCGCCATGAGATCGATAAATGGTCGATCATGCGCATCACGCAAAGGAGTGTTGGTGGGATGGGGATCGACGATCTGCACTTCGGCTTGGATTGTTTCCAGAAAGCTCGTGATATTCACCCCGGCTCGGGTAAACGCTCGCTGGAGTTTGGGGCGACGCAGAACGGCTTCCAGTTCCGCGAAGGTATCGGGGCTCATGACGGGGATGAGGCGGCGCTGTAAGACGGCCTGAAGGATCCGGGCAGGAGGCCCTGCGGCGGACAACAGGCCGGACACGAAAATATTGGTATCAAGAACGACGCGCACGCTCGCGCCGAACCGCTGCAACCTCAGCGGCAATCTGTTCGGGGGTGACGCCCAG
>JAEURX010000022.1 GCA_016788885.1 Nitrospira sp.
ACTGGCTAGGCCCGGATTGATGTCCTTCACGAGGAACGGCACCCCCGAGAACGACCCGCCTTCCATCATCGTAAACGTGTCATCCACCGCCACCGGAGCCTGGTTTGCAGACGAGACCGTGATACTTACCACCTGTTCGGCGAAGAGCGCCGGCGTGCCATTGTCCGTCACGCGCACGGTCACGCTCTGTGGGCCGATCTGCGCCACCGTCGGCGTCCACGTGAATGCCCCGGTCGTCGGGTTGATGTTCGCTCCTGCCGGCACCGTCCCTTGCAAGCTGTACGTGAGCGTATTGGCGGGGACATCCAGATCGTTGCCCACCGCCGCGAAACTGAGCAGTTGGCCCGCCGTCACCGTTTGGGCAGCAATCGGATCCAGCGTCGGCGCTTGATTGACCTCGCCCACCGTCACCGTGATCGTCTCACGGTCCGTGAGCGCGGGGCTGCCGTTATCCGTCACGACGACATCAAAGGTGTAGGTCCCAGAGCCTTGGAGCTCCGTCGGCGTCCAACTGAAGGCACCCGTCGTGGGATTGATCGTGGCTCCGGCCGGGATCAATCCGCTCGTCCCGTTCTCTAAACTGAACGTCACCGTCTGCCCGGCATCCGGATCACTCGCCGTGGCCGTGAACGTGAGCAGTTGTCCTTCGTCGATGGTCTGAGGACCGATGGCCGTGAGCGTTGGTGCCTCGTTGACCTCCCCGACGGTCACCGTGAGGGTCTCCTCATCGAACTGCGCCGGACTCCCGGTATCTGTGACTCGGATGGTGAGGCTGTGTGGGCCGATCTGCGCCGCCGTCGGCGTCCAGGTAAATGCCCCCGTCGTCGGGTTGATGCTCGCACCCGCCGGCACCGTGCCTTGCAAACTGTACGTGAGCGTATTGGCTGGGACATCGCCATCCGTGGCCGTCGCGGTGAAGGTGAGCAAGGCCCCTTCGTTCACCGCTTGATTACCGATCGTGGTGAGCGTCGGTGCTTGATTGACCTCGTTCACCGTCACCGTGATCGTCTCCCGATCGCTCAAGGTTGGCGCCCCGTTGTCCGTCACCACCACATCAAACGTGTAGGTCCCCGGCCCTTGGAGCTCCGTGGGCGTCCAACTGAACGCCCCGCTCGCCGGATTAATCGTCGCGCCTGCCGGCACTTGCCCACTGGTCCCATTGGCGAGGCTGAACGTCAACGTCTGCCCAGCATTCGGGTCGCTTGCGGTGGCCGTCAAGGTCAGCGCCTGACCTTCGCCGACCGTCTGGTTGCCAATGGCGGCCAGCACCGGCGCCTGGTTCGTGACTTGATCTTCGATAAAAACGACGGTGGCCTGCGCGAAGCCGCTGGAGAAGGCACCGGTAGGGCCTGTGCCGGTGAGCGTGCCGGTCGTGATCACGCCGCCGTTGGTCCCGACCGTCCGATCCCAGGCCTGGAACATGAATTCGTTCACCCGCGTTCCCGCAAAGTCGATCGAAGGGGGGGACACATACAGCCGCGTGCTCGCATCGGCGGCCAGAAGCCGGACGTTACTGGCACTCGGCGAGAACCCCACCCAGGTCGTCCCATTATCGAGCGAGTACCAGAGCGGAAGTCCCACTGACGTGGAGATTGCGATCCCAGTCACCGCGCCGGCATCGCTATCGCTGACGTTGAATGTGCCCGGACCTGATCCGGGCGCGAGCTTCACAATGTCGCGGACCAGCCTCCCAACCGCACCCACGGGCGTCAACGGACTGTCTACTTGGCCAATCGGCACGGAGCTAACCAGCAACACCGGCGCCGCGTTGGCCTCAGTGACCGTGACCGTGATCGTCTCCCGATCACTCGAGGTCGGACTGCCGTTGTCCGTCACCACCACATCAAACGTGTAGGTCCCCGGCCCTTGGAGCTCCGTGGGCGCCCAACTGAAGGCGCCGGTGGTGGGATTGATCGTGGCCCCGGCTGGAACCGCCCCGCTCGCCCCGGGAGCAAGGCTGAATGTCAGGGTTTGTCCCGCGTCTGGATCATTCGCCGTGGCCGTGAATGTAAACGGCAGGTGCTCACTGATGGTCTGGTTGCCGATCAGGCTCAGCACCGGCGCCTGGTTGGGCACCGCCGCCACCGTGATACTTACCACCTGTTCGGCAAAGAACGCCGGCGTGCCATTGTCCGTCACGCGCACGGTCACGCTCTGTGGACCGATCTGCGCCACCGTCGGCGTCCAGGTGAAGGCCCCGGTCGTCGGGTTGATGCTTGCTCCTGCCGGCACCGTGCCTTGCAAACTGTACGTGAGCGTATTGGCCGGCACATCCGGATCGCTGCCCACTGCCGCGAAACTCAACAATTGCCCGGCCGTCACGGTCTGCGCCGTGATGGGCTCCAGCGTCGGCGCCTGATTCACTTCGTTCACGGTGACGACGATGGTCTCCCGATCACTCAAGGTTGGCGCCCCGTTGTCCGTCACCACCACATCAAACGTGTAGGTCCCCGGCCCTTGGAGCTCCGTGGGCGTCCAACTGAACGCCCCGGTCGCCGGATTAATCGTCGCGCCCGCCGGCACTTGCCCACTGGTCCCATTGGCGAAGCTGAACGTCAGCGTCTGCCCCGCATCCGGCTCACTGGCCGTGGCCGTGAACGTGAGCAGTTGTCCTTCGTCGATGGTCTGAGGACCGATGGCCGTGAGCGTCGGTGCCTCGTTGACCTCCCCGACGGTCACCGTGAGCGTCTCCTCATCGAACTGCGCCGGACTCCCGGTATCTGTGACTCGGATGGTGAGGCTGTGTGGACCGATCTGCGCCGCCGTCGGCGTCCAGGTAAATGCCCCCGTCGTCGGGTTGATGCTCGCTCCCGCCGGCACCGTGCCTTGCAAACTGTACGTGAGTGTATCGGCTGGGACATCGCCATCCGTGGCCGTCGCGGTGAAGGTGAGCAAGGCCCCTTCGTTCACCGTCTGATTACCGATCGTGCTGAGCGTCGGTGCTTGATTGACCTCGTTCACCGTGACGGTGATCGTCTCCCGATCGCTCAAGATTGGCGCCCCGTTGTCCGTCACGACGACATCAAACGTAAACGTACCGGGCCCTTGCCCTTCGGTCGGCGTCCAGCTGAAGGCGCCAGTGGTGGGGTTGATGCCGGCCCCCGCCGGGATCGCGCCGCTCGTCCCGTTCTCCAAACTGAACGTGCGCGTCTGTCCCGCATTGGGGTCCGTGGCGGTGGCCGTCAAGGTCAGCGCCTGCCCTTCGTCAATCGTCTGGTTGCCGATCGTGGCCAGCACCGGCGCCTGGTTGGGGATTGCCGCCACCGTGATGCTCACCACTTGTTCGGCAAAGAGCGCCGGCGTGCCATTGTCGGTGACGCGCACCGTCACGCTCTGTGGACCGATCTGCGCCGCTGTCGGGGTCCAGCTGAACGCACCCGTCGTCGAGTTGATGGAGGCTCCCGCCGGCACCGTGCCCTGGAGGCTGTAGGTGAGCGTATTGGCCGGCACATCGCCATCGCTGCCCACTGCCGTGAAACTCAACAATTGGCTGGCCGTCACCGTTTGGGTACCAATCGGATCCAACGTCGGCGCCTGATTGACCTCGCCCACCGTCACCGTGATCGTCTCCCGATCGCTCAAGGTTGGCGCCCCGTTGTCCGTCACCACCACATCAAACGTGTAGGTCCCCGGCCCTTGCGCCTCCGTCGGCGTCCAACTGAACGCCCCGCTGGTCGGATTAATCGTCGCGTCGACAGGCACCGCGCCGCTCGTCCCGTTCTCCACACTGAACGTCAGCGTTTGCCCCGCATCCGGCTCATTCGCCGTCGCCGTGAAATCCAACGGGAGCCCCTCGGCCACGCTCTTGCTTCCAATGCTGGTGAGCACCGGCGCTTGATTCGACGGCGCCAGTCGCGTGAAGGTGCGGGTTTCCGTCCGCTGATTGCCCGCCGCGTCCGTTGCCCGCACGGTGAAACTATTGGCGCCGAGCGCGAGCGCCACATTTGAGAGAGTGAAATTGCCGGAGCCATCAGCCGTACCGGTGAGTCCTAGACCTATCAGCTCGATCAGTGCGTTCGATTCCGTCTGACCAATCACTGATATCGTAGACTGTGTGGTTTGCTGGTCGCCAACCGGCGGCGTATCGAATGCTGGAGCTAAATCCACTGTGAGCGTCGCAATGGTGGTGTCGAGCGTCAAGGAGACGGCAATCTGCGTACTGTTCCCCACAGTGTCTGTCGCGCGGAGGGTCAACGTGTGTGGGCCGTCGGTGAGTGGGCCTCCATTGATCTGCTCGAGGCGGGCCCGACTAAACGTAAACGACCCATCTGATTGGCGATCGGAGAGCACATTGACAGTGGGTATTGCGCCGAAGCCGGCAGTGAAAGTGACAATGCCCTGTGGATCATTCACGCTGCCGGTGATCGCCGGATTGTTGGTGTACCGGTCGTTGTTCGAACTGCCCGTATCCTGCAGCAGTACCGCTGACAGGGTCGGGCTTCCGGTGTTCGGATCGGTCGAGAAGTGCGGATCGCCGGCGGTAGGGCGAGAGCTGAAGAGTCCCGTGCTGTAGCGCGACGGAAACGACCCGGCAAGGAACCGCGAGTCTGCGCTTAGTGAACCAAAGCTGACGATCGTTCCGATGGAACTCGCCGTGCCACCGAGGATCACGTCGTTGCCGTTTCCAAACACTCCGTCCACCGGATCTACCCCGACCCGTACGGTCGTGCCGGACATCGACCCGGTGAGTACAAACAATCCGATTCGGCCTGCTCCGAAGGAATCGGCGTTGACACCGGTGCCGCCGAGCTTTCCGTCCTCCCCCAGGACCGCCCCGATGAAGACATTCGTGTTCACCAACGTTTGGGCCACGAAGGTTTGTACGGATGGAGCGGCTATCACCGCCCCCGTCGCCGAGCCGAGACTGAGCGTGGAGACGGGACCGTCGATCGCCAGGGTGCCGGTCAGATCCACAGTGAGAGCTTGCACTGATCGGATCGACCCATGCACATGAATATCGTTCACCGTCACACGATCGTTGCCGCCTCTGTCCGTCAAAATGATGAAGTCCGACGAGGCCGTTGTGCCGGTAAGTTTGAGATCCCAGGCCACGCCGTCCTGAATGACCTCTCCCCGTCCAGGGCCGCTCAGGCCGAAGGTCACCATCGTCCCATCAGCGTCACGTAAGGTCAGCGTCGTGTTACCCGCTCGGCCCGGCACATTCCCGAACTGCCAGGTTACGGAGAACGGCGTGGAGCGCGCAGAAATATTGTTGGCTTCACTGTTCTCCGCGATGGCATTGCCATTGTCGACTTTGGCCAACAACGTGTAGGAACTAGGCGTCAACCCGCTCGGCACTGTGAAATTCACCGTCACATTACGCGATTGTCCCGCGTTCAGACCGGCCGTGTTCGCCGATCCCAGCAGCACGTCGCCGGCGCCGAGCGTTGCATCGAGCGATGCATAGACACCCACCTGGGTCGTGGCGTTGGCCCGCTGATTGCCGATGTTCTGCACCTGCACCACCGCGCTGGCGGCATTGCCGGGAACGGCCGGATCAATCTGCGCGGAGCTTTGCACCACGCCGGTCAGATCGGCGGCAAGCAAGAGACGCGATTCAAGTGGTTCGAGCGTGAAGAGAGAGGCGGATCGTGGTGAACAAATCGTACGATGAGTGCGCTGCCACCGGCGCCACTGGCTGGGGCGAAACCGTTGAAGCCGCCACCGCCAGCCTGCCAAGAAGACTCGGAGTTTCGAGAAGTACAACGTGTCTCGCATCACCCACCTCCTCGCCGTGCCTATGTGGCGACACTTATTACGTATTATTTGGCGTGGATGCTACAACTCCAGTGGCAGAAAAACAAGTCCGTTTCAGCTAAAAACCCTTCACAGGCAAAGATTTTCGGCAAATTCAGCCATCACACAATGGTTGCATTCGTAGAGAGCCGGTAGAACGGCCTGCCTGCACTGACGAAAGATACTTGAACACAGGCCAGTACAAATCTTGTTCAAAAAATTGCGGCTGAGGCAGCTCCTGAGTGACCGCTCCACTTTGAACCCTGGCCGGTGACAGCTCCGCCTGATTCCCGCTTGGGCCTGCTGTGACGCACAGGACCAGTTGCTGCTGCGCGCATGATCGATCTTTACTCGTGCTGTCTTTTCCTGGATCGTCGCCTTTCTGGCGTCAAGATGCGTCCGCCTCTCTTTCACTCTGACTCGGCATGACGGTGCTCCATCGTTTTCCTCAATTACGCAGTGACGGTGATCATAAACTGCGTGTCGATGAACCGGCTTGGTACGCCATTGTCGTAGACACGGATTACAAAGCTGTGACTGCCGATATCATCGGTGGTCGGTGTCCAGGAGAAGACGTTGCCGGTAAAGTCCACTCCTGCTGGAACCGATCCGATCAGTCTGAAATTCACGGACTGAGCCGGGACATCGAGATCTTGTGCAGACAAATCAAACAGCACATTTTGGCCCGCCTGTACCTCATACACCCCAACCGGCATGTTCAGGAACTCCGGCGCAAACGCATTCACCGGCAACACAACGCGCCAGCCTTCTTGATCCCCCTGCGGATTTATCCCTTCCCCGACAATCGTTCGCCCGTCGGCAGAGATGCCGATCGCATTTATGCTCAGCCAGCTTTCGAATCCAGCAATCCCTGAGTCGACGATCACCTGAAACAAAGAACGGATGCCATTATTGGCATCCCAGATGGCGTTGCCACTGATGATCACCGTGCCATCGGCGGACATCGCGCGCAGATCGCCGGTACTGTCCCCGAGCCCTTGCATCCCTCCGCTCGCCGTCCACAAAAAAGCCTCTTGCCCTCGATCCGATTCGCTGACGCCTAAAATCACGCTTCCATCGGCCGACACGGCCACCGCTCGGCTCATGAAGTTGCCGCCCGGCAAATCACCCAGTCCCTCTACAGTGAAACCGCCCGAGCCGTCGGCAATCCAACGCACGGCTTGTGCCTGTTCGCCGGATGGACCGAAGTAACTCGCGCCCACGATCACGTTGCCATCAGCGGAGACGCCAAAAGCTTCGGCATCGGCATACCCGGCGAGGGTATCCAATCGAACCGCCCCGGTCGCCGCTGTCCATCGGAACGCACCCGGAATAGACGCATTGATCAGGCCTTTGCCGACGATGACCGTTCCGTCGGGAGTGACGGCATTGGCTGAATGCGGGGCCGCATTACCGAGAATCATTTGCAATCCATCCGCAACACTCCATCGGAACGATCCGCCATCGGTATCCCCGGCAATCACCGAACCATCAAATGAAGCCGCGCGGCCAACCGCCGACGCCCCGACGACTGCCGAGAAGTTCTGAATGCCGCCACTCACGGTCCATCTAAAGGGCTCGAGACCTGAGCCCCCGTCGCTCACCCCGACAATCACCGCCCCATTGCCTGACACTCCGAATGGACGGCTCGAGAATGTTCCGCCCGGCAAATCGCCGAGCCCCTGGAACGACGCCGCGTTGGAGAGGACCGTCACATTGAGTGTCCGTTCACTGAAGAGCACTGGGGTGCCGTCATCCGTCACACGTACCGTGATCGCGTAGGTGCCCGCGTCTCCCGCCGACGTGGCCCATGTGAACAGGCCTGTTTGCGGATCGATGCCGGCGCCTGTCGGCACTGTGCCTTCAAGACTGTAGGTGAGTTGGTTCGCCGGCACATCGATGTCCGTCGCAGTCGCCGTAAACGTCACAGTTTGTCCACCCGTCACGGTCTGATCGGAAATGGAGGAAAGCACCGGTGCCTGGTTCACCTCGCCGACGCTAATCGAGATTGTCTCTTCGTCGAACAATGCAGGCGTGCCGTTATCTGCCACACGCACCGTCACCTGATAAGCCCCAGGCCCTTGTGCCTCCGTCGGTGTCCAGGTAAAGAGGCCGGTCGCGGGATTGATGCTGGCGCCAGCAGGTACGGTTCCTTGCAAGCTAAAAGTTAACGGTTGCCCCAAGTTTGGGTCTGCCGCAACAGCCGTAAAGGAAAGGGTCTGGCCTTCGGTTGCCGAACGGTCTCCAATCGGCTCCAAGACGGGCGCTCCCAACACCTCAATATTCACCACCTTTTCGTCGAAGAGTGTCGGCGTCCCGGTATCGGTCACCCTGACCCTCACGGTGTAGGTTCCCCCACCAGGAATATTGACAGCCGCCCAGTTAAACACACCCGACAAGGGATTGATGGCCGCACCTACAGGGACCGTCCCCTCCAGGCTGAACGTCAATTGATTTGCCGGGACGTCCTGATCGTTAGCCGTCGCTGTGAACGATGCCGGCTGTCCTCCCGCGACCGTAACAACCGCCGGTACGGTCAAGACCGGCCCACGATTCACCTCGTTGACCGTCACCGTGATCGTTTCACTGTCGCTGAGTGGTGTTGCACTGTTGTCGCGAACTACAACATCAAAGGTGTACGCCCCTGGGCCTTGAGCCTCGTTCGGAACCCAGGTGAAGATGCCGGACACTGGATCGATCGCGGCACCGGGAGGTGTAGCTCCTGACAAGAAGTAGGCAAGGGTTTGGTTGGGGTTGGGGTCTGTCGCAGTGGCCGTGAAAGTGATTGTCGATCCTTCATCGCCTGTTCGATTCCCAATCGGAGTCAATATCGGAGCCTCATTCGTCGGCACAGAAACGCCTTCTGGTAATACCAGCCGCCAGGCTTCGGGCTGTCCAGTCGGATTAGTTCCCCAACCAACGATCACTCGTCCATCCGCAGAGATGCCGGTTGCTTTTTTCAACACCCACCCAGGAGCCAATCCCAGATCTCCGGCAACCAGTCCATTAAGACTGCGCATTCCGTTTGTCTCATCCCAAAGAAAGGCCTCGGTCGATAGCACGAAGGCCGATCCTTCAACGTTTCCAAGACCGTCACTGTAGCCAACTATCCGTTTTCCATCCGCTGAGACAGCAAGCGGGTAACTCGCACTTGCCCCTTGGGGCAAACCAAGCCCGACCATCCCCTCAGCACTTGTCCATCGAAAAGGTTCTTGCCGCCCTGACGCGGTGGAACCCCAGCCCACAACGATCGTGCCATCCGCCGACACCTCGTTGGCTTGGCTGGCTAGGGCACCGCCGGGCAAGTCCCCTAAACTCACCATGCCTCCGCCGCTGGTCCAACGAAATGCCACTCCCCCGCCAGGCACTGAACTTTCTCCCACGATGACTGATCCGTCAGCTGAAACCGCATGCGCCTCGCTGATAAAAGACCCGCCGGGCAAAAGTCCCAGGTTCACCATGCCTTCCCCGCTGGTCCATCGAAACGCCCTAAGGTCACTTTGGCCTACGATAACAGTCCCATCCGCCGACACATCAAAGGCGTCACTGTTAACTCCCCCGGGCAACGTACCGAGGTCCACCATTCCGTCAATCGCCGTCCACCGGAAAGCATGATTAACCGTGCCTAATGGAGAAGCAGGAGAACCAGTGCCTACGACGACCGACCCATCCGCCGACAATCCTTCGGCGTGGCTGGAAAATCTTCCGGCAGGCAGATCTCCTAAAAGCTCAACCCCTGAGCTGCTTGTCCAACGGAATGCTTGCCCCAAGCCTTCCTCGTTCGTCAAACTCATCCCTCCGACAACGATGCTCCCATCCGGTGAAACCTCGGCGGCAATACTGCCTCCCTGCACCGACACCCCCAGCCCCTGAAATGACGGTGCCGACACAGCACCCACGGTAATCGTGAACGTTTCTTCATCAAACAAAGTCGGGCTGCCGCTGTCCGTCACGCGTACCGTCACCGTATGGGCGCCACCCTGGCCCGCCGTCGGCGTCCAGGCAAATACTCCTCCCGGAGTGATGGTCGCGCCTGCGGGAGGCGTGCCTTGTAGACTGAATGTCAATTGCTGCGCCGGAAGATCAGTATCCGTGGCGCTTGCCGTAAATGTGATCTGGCTTCCTTCAGTCACCGTACGATTGCCGATCGGCGCCAACACCGGCGCCTGGTTCGCCTGCGCGTTCACCGTGATCGAGACGACTTGCTGCGCGAACAAAGACGGTGAATCGCTATCCGTGACGCGCACCGTAACGCTCTGCAGGCCGAGCTGCGCATTGGTCGGCGTCCATGAGAAGACTCCCGTCGTCGAATCGATGGTTGCGCCCGCTGGGACCACCCCTTCTAAGCTGTAGGTCAAGCCGTTGGCCGGAATGTCCGGATCGGTGCCCACTGCCGTGAAGGTCAGGAGTTGTCCTGCCGTGACAGTCTGATTCGGAATCTGGGCCAGGGTCGGCGCTTGATTGACTTCGCCCACGGTGACGGTGATTGTCTCCCAATCACTCAATGCCGGTGTGTCGCTATCCGTCACTACCACGTCAAACGTATAATTGCCGGGCCCTTGCGCTTCGGTCGGCGTCCAGGTGAACTGGCCCGTGCCAGCAGCGATGGTGGCGCCGGTCGGCACTTGCCCGCTCGCACCATTGGCCAGCGAGAAGGTGAACGTCGTGGGGCTATCCGGGTCCGTCGCATTCGCGAAGAAGGTCAATGGCTGGCCTTCGTCGATGGTTTGGTTGCCGATTGGATTCAGTACCGGGGCCTGATTCGGGGTTGGCTCGACCGTCACTTGGACGATGTGTTCCGCGAACAGATTCGGCGTCCCGTTGTCGGTCACGCGCACGGTGAAGCCGTGCGGTCCTCCGATCTGCGAGACTGTCGGCGTCCACGAGAACACTCCCGTGGTGGGATCGATCGTCGCGCCGGCAGAGAACAGGCCTTCCAAACTGTAGGTCAGCGTATTACTAGGCAGATCCGTGTCAGTCCCGACCGCCGTGAACAACAGCTTCTGACCAACGGTGGCGGTTTGATTCGGAATCTGGGCCAGGGTCGGCGCTTGATTGACTTCGCCCACGGTGACGGTGATCGTCTCCCGATCACTCAATGCCGGTGTGCCGCTATCCGTCACTACCACGTCAAATGTATAACTGCCGGGCCCTTGCGCTTCCGTCGGCGTCCAGGTAAACGTTCCCAAGGCGTTGATGGAGGCCCCTGATGGAACCTGTCCGCCGGCACCGTCCTCGAGCGAGTAGGTGAGGGCCGTGGGGCTGCCGGGATCCGTGGCAGTGGCATTGAACTGCAAGAGTTGTCCTTCGTTGGCCGTCTGATTGCCGATGGGCGCCAAGACGGGCGCCTGATTGACATCATTGTCGAGAATGGTCCCGATGCCCTGAGCATCGGCGATCACCACTCCGGCGCTTACATTGCTCAGATTCACGAAAAACTGTTCCGTCGATTCCTGGAGCACATCACTGACAATCGGCACCGAGAATGTTTGCTGCGTCGTTCCTGGTGCAAATGTGAGCGTCTGAGAAAGCGTGGTGTAGTCAGACCCGGGCGTCGCAGAATCGGC
Organism: Nitrospira sp.; assembly: GCA_016788885.1. NCBI lineage: Bacteria > Pseudomonadati > Nitrospirota > Nitrospiria > Nitrospirales > Nitrospiraceae > Nitrospira > Nitrospira sp. The sequence goes on from JAEURX010000022.1 coordinate 11,304, forward strand.
GGCTGTGGTCGCCACCACCGTGACCGTCCCTGGCGAGGCTTGCGAGAGCGTGACCGTGAACGTGGCAGCGCTGGTTCCGCTATCCCCTTCCGTCACTGTCACATCGTCAATGCTCACACTTCGGACGTCGTCATCGATAATCGTGCCGAAGCCACTCCCATCCAGAATCGTCGCATTGGTCGGCGCGCTCAACGAGACCTGAAACTGCTCCGTACCTTCCACCCGATCATCCTGGCGCACCTGTACCGTCACGGTCTTGGTGGTCTCCTCCGGCGCAAACGTCAGCGTCGTGGGCGGCACGGGCGTATAGTCCCCCGAGGCCGCCGTCGCCCCGTTATCCGACGTCGCCACCTGCACGGTCACATCCGACGTAATTGTAGGCGCCGATAGCGTCACGGTGAAGGTGTAGGGCGTGAAGCCAGCTGGGCTCGTTCCCTCCGTCTGTGTCACGTCGTCAACGCTCAACGTACGGACATCGTCGTTGGTGATCGTGCCGAAGCCGGCCCCATCCAGAATGGTCGCATTCGTCGGTGCGCTCAGCGAGACCTGGAACTGTTCCGTGCCTTCCACCCGATCGTCCTGGCGCACCTGTACCGTCACGGTCTTGGTGGTCTCTCCCGGCGCAAACGTCAATGACGTGGGTGGGATGGGCGTGTAGTCCCCCGAGGCCACCGTCGCCCCGTTGTCCGACGTCGCCACCTGCACCGTCACATCCGACGTAATCGTCGGCGCTGATAGCGTCACGGTGAAGGTATAGGCCGTGAAGCCGGCTGGGCTGGTCCCTTCCGTCTGCGTCACGTCGTCGACGCTCAACGTACGGACATCGTCGTTGGTGATCGTGCCGAAGCCGGCCCCATCCAGAATGGTCGCATTCGTCGGTGCGCTCAGCGAGACCTGGAACTGTTCCGCACCTTCCACCCGATCATCTTGGCGCACCTGCACCGTCACCGTTTTGGTGGTCTCCCCCGGCGCAAACGTCAACGTCGTGGGCGGCACGGGCGTATAGTCGCCTGACACCGCCGTTGCCCCGTTGTCCGAGGTCGCCACCTGCACCGTCACGGTATCGTTGACTGGCTCGGACAGCGTCACGGTAAAATTGAACGCCGTGTTTCCGGCGAGAGACGTGCCTTCTGCCAAGGTGACGTCGTTGATCGCCAACGTTGGGATACTCTCGACGACATTGGTGACTGTGACATTCACTGCTTGCGTCGCAATACCTCCGGCGCCGTCGCTTACCTGCACCGTCACTTCATAGACATTGTCGTGATTCTCATCCGAGGGCGTCTCGAAGTTCGGCGCCGTCACGAAGCTCAACGCTCCCCCGCTCGTGAAGACGAACGCCGCAGCATCCGCGCCGCCGGTGACGCTGAAGGTGAGTGGTTGAGCTGGAATATCGGCATCGGATGCAGTGACCGTCATGATCGACGTCTGGTTTTCCGGTACAGCGACCGCCGAAGCGCTGGTAATAGCCGGAGACTGATTGGCGTCCCCGATGGTCAAACGCACCGTCTGTTCGATGAACGCGTTCGGAGTTCCGTTGTCTGTTACACGAACCGTGATGTCGTACGCTCCAGGCCCTTGCGCTTCGGTCGGCGTCCAGCTGAATACGCCGCTGACCGGATCGATACTCGCTCCCGTCGGCACGGTCCCTTGCAGACTGAAGGTGAATTGATTGGCCGGCAGATCTCCATCCGTCGCCACGGCGGTAAACGTCAGCAAGGTTTGTTCGTCCCCACTCACTGCCACCGGAACGGACAACCCGGGCGCCAGATTGACTTCATTCACAGTCACCGTGATCGTCTCACGATCACTCAGCGCAGGCGAACCGTTGTCGGTGGCAACCACGTCGAACGTATAAGTGCCAGGGCCTTGCGCTTCAGTCGGCGCCCAGCTGAATACGCCACTGGACGAGTCTATGCTTGCCCCCACCGGCACGGCTCCCCCGAGACCATTCTCAAGGGAGTACGTAACAATCTGAGCAGGCACGTCCGCATCCGTCACGCTGGCCTGAAACGTCAGGAGCGAGCCTTCGCTGCCGGTCTTATTACCGATCAGATTGAGTATCGGTGGCTGATTCACTTCCGTGACCGTGATGGTGATCGCCTCGCTGGTGGTCACCAGGCCGTCGCTGAGGGAGAAGGTCACGTTGTAGCTCGTCGACCCTTGCGTATGGTTTGGCGTCCAGACGAACTCCCGAGTCGCCGGGTCGAATGCCGCCCCTTGCGGCAGGCCAGCCGCGCTGTAGACCAACGCTTGGGCCGGGACATCGCCATCACTCCCGTTTATCGTGAAGCGTAATTCGTTCCCTTCGAGCACGCTCTTATTCCCGATTGGGTCGAGCACTGGCGCAGAATTGACATCCGTGACGGTGATCGCAATGGTTTCGCTAGACGATACAAACCCATCCGTGACGGAGAAGGTCACGTGATAGATACCGGGCCCCTGACTTTCGTTTGGCGTCCACGTAAATTCTCGTGTGGCAGTGTTGAAATTGGCTCCCTGTGGGAGGCCCGAGGCGGTATACACCAGCGCCTGGATCGGAATATCCGCATCGGCAGCATCAACAGTGAACCGGAGTTCAGCGCCTTCGACAACGTTCCGATCACCGACCGGCGCAAGCAGAGGCGATGCGTTCACCTCGCTGACCGTGATCGTGATCGTTTCGGAAGTGGTCGCCACTCCGTCAGTCACGGAAAACGTAACTTGATGGACTCCAGGCCCTTGCCCCTCGGTTGGTGTCCAAGCGAACTCACGAGTAGCAGAATCGAAGGTCGCACCAACCGGCAACCCGGCCGCACTGTAGGCGAGCGGCTGCGAGGGTACATCCGTATCCGAAGCCGAGACGGTAAACCGGAGCTCCGTGCCTTCGTTCACCGACCGGTTGCCGATCGGAGCTAGAACAGGCGCACTATTCCCAACACCGACTCGTGTAATAGTTTGAGTCTGACTCCGCTGATTCCCGGCGGAGTCGGTGGCTCGCACGGTGAACGCATTGGCCCCGACTGTGAGCGCCACATTGGTGAAGGTGAACTGGCCGCTCGCATTGGCCGTGGTGGTAAGGCCGAGCCCCAGCAATTCGACCGCGGCGTTGGCTTCCGTCTGCCCGACCAGTGCGACACTGGCGTTGGTCGTCTGTTGGTCACCAATCGGCGCGCTGTCCGAGGCCGAGTCGAGTTCCAACGTGAGGCTGGGGACAACCGTGTCCAGCGTGAATGGCACCGTGGTCTGCGTGACATTGCCCCCGGTGTCCGTCGCCCGCAGCGTAAGTGTGTAGGATCCATCGGCAAGCGGTCCGCCGTTGATCTGTTCCAAGCGAGCGGGGCTCAATGCAAACGACCCGTTCGCTTGACGATCGGCCAGAATGTTGAAGGTCGGCGTCGCGCCGAACCCTGCCGTGAACGTGGCGATCCCTTGCGGATCGTTCACGCTGCCGGTGATTGCCGGATTATTCGTGAGTCGGTCGCTGTTGGAACTGCCGGTATCCTGCTGCAAGGCGGCATTCAGGGTTGGTCCACCGAAGTTGCTGAGAAAATGAACATCTCCAGCCGTCGGTTTCAGCGTCAAGCCGTTGAGATACTGGGTTGGGAACCGTCCGGCGTAGAATCGCGTATCGGCGCTCAATGAGCCACCAATCACGATGCCGCCAATCGCGCTGTTGGTGCCGCCGACAAGTTGATCGTCGCCGTTACCGTACAGGCCATCGACCGGATTGATCCCCACTCGCACGGCAGTATTCGTCATGGCACCGGTCACGGTGAAGAGGCCGATCGTTCCCGCTCCATAGGTATCGGCATCGGCACCCGTTCCGCCCGGCTGGCCGTCTTGTCCAAACGTCGTGCCGATGTAGAACTTCGCATTGCTGACGGCACCGAGGACTGTGAGCGCTTCCACCGACGGTACCGCAACCGTTCCACCTTGAATGCTACCCAACGTCAGGGTGCCAGGCGCAGCCCCTGGGATATTGACCGGTCCATCGATCGCCATCGTGCCGGTGAGATCGGTGGTGGCCGCCAAGAAGGTGGAGAGCGGACCAAAGACATGGATGTCGTTGAGCGTAACCCGGCCATTGCCGCCGTTGTTGGTCGTAATGGTGACGGCTGAACTCGCCGTCGTGCCCGTCACCTTCAGATCCCAACTCGTCCCGTCTTTGATCACTTCGCCCAAGCCCGGTCCGGAGAGTCCAAACGTGACCGTGGTACCATCGGCGTCTTTGAGGGTGAGCGTCGTACTGCCGCTGCGGCCCGGAACCGTACCAAACTGCCATTTGACGTTGATAGTCCCGCCGACTGCCAGGTTATTGGCCTCGCTGTTCTCGCTGATCGTATTGGCGTGATCGAGTTTGGCCAGGAGTCGATACGTGAGGGCATCGAGGCTGTTTGGAATGGTGAGATTCGTAGTGACGTTTTTCGATTGCCCGGCGTTGAGTTGGCCGGTGTTAGCCGTTCCCAGGAGGACGTCTGACGCATCCAGGGTAGTATCAAGTGACGCGTAGACGCCGATTTGCGATTGCGAGACATTTTGATTGCCGACGTTCTGGACCTGCACGACGGCACTCGCCGTATTGGTGGGAACCGCAGGATCGAGTTGCACGGCCGATTGCACGACTCCAGTCAGATCGGCGGCCAGTAACACCCTGGATTCCAGAGGCTCGAGGAGAAAAGACGACGCTGAAGAGTTGCTCGGCGAGGGCACGAAACGGTCACGCACCAGGCGTTGCACACGACGGCGCATCTGTCGCCATCGCGCCTTGAGCCAGGAAGCCCGTCGATACGATTTCCACCGCCATCCGCACAACATCACCCGCAGTTTGCTGAAGAACAGCGCGTCACGCATTGTCGGTCTCCTTGGCCAATGGATCGATCCGTGAATCGACCTGACTCTGACTGGGTGTCCTCTCTAGCACGACACAGGGGACAGACCGGGGGACAGATTCAAATTAATACCAGCAATATCGATACGCACTCTTAGCTGAGCGCATTTCTATATAGATACTGAAGCGCCTGGGGGAGTGGACGTCCCAGCTCTTGACCGAACACCCGAGTGCACTGGTGATACACGGCCGTGGCCTCTGCTCTGCGGCCCGTCACCGAGAGGAGCGTAATCAGGGGCTCATACAGCGGCGTCGCGTGCGGGTCCAGCTGGAGGCCTCGATTCAACCATTGGATCGCGTGTTCGAATCGTCCACGCCGCTGCTGATGATCGCTGAGTCGCGCCACAGCGGTGACAAACCGTGCACGCACACGTTCTCGAGTCGCAGCCGCCCATGGCTTCATCCGTTGCTCAGGCAAAAAGGGACCGCGATACAGTGCCAACGCCTGCCGAAGTTCCCGCGGCGCTTCCCTCACTCTTACATTGGATCTGCCATGGTCCGATCGAGCGACAGCCTGCTCAAACGCACACAGATCCACCCAACAACGTGCGGGATCTAAGGTCACGGTGCCATGCTCGAGGCGTACGACGCCCTCAACCGCGAGATATTTGCGCAGGCGCTTGAGTGTCTTGGAAAACGTCGCGACGGCTCGATCCCCGTCACTGTCAGGCCACAGTTGATCAATGAGGTATGACACCGGCACAGCCTCCCCTCCTGATGCCACGATGGCCTGAAGGAGTTCGATCAGCCGCTGCGGCGTCTTCCGACGCTTGGGGAGAGGCTGCCCTTCAACTCGTATTTCAAATGGTCCGAGTACGTAGAGTTGGAGCGGCCAAGATTGACGCCGGGGAGGGGGTGCGCTCGTCGCGCTTCCTCGAGCACTCGGTGAATCCATGAGGGACCGCATGATCACTCGATGTCCGCCCTTCATCATGCACCGCTGCGGCTACGGTAGAGGCGATTGCCCAAGCATCGTCTCTTCCTTCAAAAGCAGGAACAGTTGCTCCAAGTCTTCTCGTGGGTTCGCCTGCAGGATCGTCTCGCGTGCTGCGTAGTGATCTGCCGCACAGAGCAGGAGGCCTGCAGCAAGGGCACAAGCTTCAACGACCATGACCAACTGTCTGCTCGTGCAACTCATACCGCACCTGTGGGCACAACCCGACGCATCCGAGGTCGAGTAAGCCATAGCGGCAGGGGACAACGTGGGGGACAAATTCGGGATGAGTGCAAGCGGAGTAAAAGCCCTGCGCCGGAAGCTTAGGACAGCGACTTGGAGAGGGGTATTTGCTCGACTTTCACTGGGAAAGGGTGAAAAAGCGGAGTTTTACTTGTCACTGGCATACATTCTGGCACCATTCTGCCGCGTTTGCGATTTCTGGGATCTGAACGAGACCCGAGAGCACAAGAGACAACACGAAGGCGCCGCATCCGTTCTTCATATGAAACTCCTCCCCTGTATACATCCAATGATCACCAGGTCAGTTGAGGTGCTGAGGCCTAACCTGCTCAGACGAGGACCGTATACCTTCTCAGCAGGGACCGATTGGGGGACACATTCAGGAAATAAATACTAGCAATAGAAAACCGTCGTTCTGGGAAACGAGGCGTGAGAAGAAACGGACGTTACGTATTACCGTGGGCGGAGAGTTTGAGCGAGCTTTTGAAGATCTGCGGAGACAGAGCGACCGGCCCAACGTGCCAGCTCCGTTCGGCATCTGTCGTAACAGGCGGTAGCCTCGGCATGCCGGTTTGCGGAGACAAGAAGCGGAATCAGTTGCTGATAGAGCGGTTCCGCGACTGGGTCGACGTCAATGGCTCCGGCCAACTCGGCCATGAGTTCCTTACATTGCATTCCATCCACGACTTTTTCTCGATGAGTGAAGAGTCGTGTGAACTGCCTACGAATTCGCTCTCGATAAGAGTCGGCCCATGGTGCGATCTCGTTCCACCCTAGGAACGGGCCTCGATACAGCGCGATGATATTGTCCCGATGGCCGTCCTGGAGGACTGTTCCTGTAGTTCGCTTCGATTCACCCTCTCCCAAGGAGGCTTCGAACGCCCAGGCATCCACCCAACAGCACGTGCGGTTCAGTGAAATCTCGCCATCCTGCCAACAGAGAGCATCGTCAACCGCCAGCAACTGACGCAAGCGTGCGATTGATTTCTTAAGATTCTCCCGTGCTTGATCCCCGTCCGCCTCCGGCCACAGCATGTCCATGAGTCTCGCGGCAGAAACCGGGGCACCGCCATACGTCATGATTGCGATGAGTAACTCCATCAGCCGATGCGGAGTCTTACGGTTTTTCCCGAGCGGTTGCCCATTGATCAAGACTTCAAATCGGCCCAACGTATAGATCTTGATCGGCCAAGGCCAGGTCTCGAGACAACGAGCCTCCAACGGTGCAGCAAAGCGGTGTTTTTGAATCATGCGTAACACAAAGGGAACGTGAATTCCGGCGATGAGCGCTCGGGCACAGAGTCCTGCCATAAGACGTCGGTCGCAACTGGGGTATTGCATCAATCCACGTACTTCTCCAATCGTCAATGCTTTCTTGAGCGCAACGAGGCCCGCCGGCGCATCATTCCGATCAAAAGCCATTTTCGCCGTCAGGACCCACGCTCCGAACCGAAGAAGATCGCTCCGCATTCGATCGCCGATCTCCAAGGACTGTTCGACGTAGCGGGCAGCGCCGTCCAATTGTCCAAGTTCATGCAACGCATGGGCGATCACCAGCGCATTGATGCCCTGGCCGAACATGTGTCCGCCTGCAGCTGCGATCAAATCATTTGAACGTAGCCCCTCCTCTAATGCCTTTTGATGATCACCTCGCAAGCGCAGGAACCATGCAAAGAGGTGCAGGTAGTGCGCTCGATGAATGCCACCAAGCCGCTGGGTCATTGCATCTTCTTCCTTCAAGAGTGCTTCAGCCGCAGACAGGTTTCCCGCTAATAATTCTCCAGCCACCCCCTGGCTAATGATCAGACCATCCCACACATGGAGCCCCGATTGAGTGACCAGTTCCCTTGCCTTTCCGATATGCAGGCGGCAGAGATCAAGTTCGCTGTCGAACCAGGCCAAGGTGGCGGTCGTCGCGTGGAAAAATATGGCAGTGATCAGATTCCACTGTTTAGACTCGCGTAAGCGGGAAAATTGCTCCAGACCTGCCCTGGCGGCGGCGATATCCCCAAACCATAAAAAGTAGATCTCCGTCATGTATCGAGAACCGGTTTGCACGGCCGGTGGGAGATGCTCGCTGAGGCTGACGGCCCGATCCAGCCATGCCCTCGCATCGTCCCTGTCCGGACGGGTCTGCATGATCGCACCAGCCAGACAGTCTGCGACATGGGCCTCGACCTCGATCGAGGGGTAAGAAGCACCGTCTGGATGGATGGTTGGAAACAACTCCAAGAGTTTCGTGATCCGCCCAAGACCGTCCCATCGTATGAGGACTGCCCGGATCGCGCCGCACCAGGACAATAACGCGCCCGTTCGATCGCCCTGCCGCAGGAACTCGTCCAAGCTTTGATCGAACAGGGCGTAGGCTTGATCGGGGTCGAAGGACACCTTCGTGCTCGCCAACCAAAACATGAGCCAGGGACTTTGTGCGCGAACTGGCTCGGGAATACATAAAATCCAGGCTTCCAGCGTTTGAATACGTCCGGTCGCCACCAGTTCCTGGGCTTGGCCGAGAATCACCTGTACAAGGCCTTCCCAATCCTCAGCAGCCTGGAGCACAAGCACAGCCTCTTCGATGCGACCCTCTTTGATGAGGAGGTCCGCCGCGTTTCGCTGGAGCGCTTGGATTTGGGCCGTGCCCAAGTCCACTCGTGCCCGGTGGAGAAGAAAGTCTCGAAACAGCGGATGGTATCGATACGATGGCTCAGTCCCCTGCCGACGCTCGGTAAAGTAGCGGGAGCGGTGCAGGAATGCGAGTAGGTCACCAGCATTTGAGAGGCCGGTGAGCCCCTCCGCCGATCGGATGTTGATATCGGACAGCACGGACGTCTTCAGCAAGAGTTGCCGGACATCCGGGGAAAGCCGTTCCATCACCTCTCCGGCTAAGTAGCGAAAGATCGTCTCGGACGTGCCGTCGAGTCCACTCCCCGACACCGTGCGATCGCCTTTCGCCTGTTCGACCATCAGCATTAAGCCGGCGGCCCACCCTCCTACTCGTCGGTAGGCCTCATCGACAAAGGTTCGCATGGCGCCGTCCGCCTTTTTCTTCCAATGCAGCTGGACGATGGCTTTGGCCTCCACTCTCGACAGCGTCAGCGAATCGGCACCGATCACAGTCATTCCCCTGTCGCATTGCACCATAACCAACGGCGGTGGCGGATCGTGGCGGCTCATGACAAGAACGGATACATGTTCCGGCAGCTCCTGAATTGCGTAGGGAAGCAATTGGTGCAGAGCAGATGTCGAGGGCACTTCCTGATAATTGTCCAGCACCAGTACGCAGCGACGCGGCAACCGCGCACACAACTCTTGGAAAAATCGCCGCGTAAAGGTCGGTAACCCAAGCGCATACTCGGGCGTCAGAACCGGAAGGGGCCGTCGGATTCTCGGGACCAGCGACTTAGCCGCCAGGCTCAGATAGTGAAAGAAGGTGGCCGGATCCGCATCTCCCTCGTCGAGGCGATACCAACACACCGGCCGGCGTCGTGCCTTCAGGTAACTCGCAACGAGTGTGGTCTTGCCGAATCCGGCCGGTGCGGCGATCCAGGTCAGGGGGCGGGTTCGTGCACGATCGAGAACCCGAAAGAGCCTCGCTCGGGTGAGCACCACCGGCAAGGTTGGAGGCGTGAGTTTGGCTAACCTCGACTTTGGTTGCGTCATGCACGTCCCTCTGCACGAGTCATCGCTATCACGAGTTGATACGTCGCTGCCGAAGGGGTGCGATTGCCCCATCGAGCCAGCGCAGCACGACATCGATCGTATTGAGCCACTGCCTCCGACCGTCGGCCCTGGGCCAAAAGGAGAGGGATAAGCCGCTGATAGAGCGGTTCCGACACAGGATCGACGTCGATCGCCGCTTCCAATTCACGCACCATGTCCTGCGCCCCACTCACTGGCTCTGATTGGTCACTGCGACGCGCGAGCAGCCGTGTCCATCGACGGCGAAGTTCGGCCTGATAGGGCTGGGCCCATTCTGGAATAGCCTCCAGTCCAAGGAAGGGCCCACGGTAGAGCGCAAGGGCGGACTTGTCGATGTCACCTGTATCCTGCCTTCTCGTGTTCGCAACCCGAGCGTCTGCCTGTTTCACTAACGCCTCAAATGCCAGGGCATCGACCCAGCAGAGGTCCCGGTTCAACGTGATTTTTCCGTCTTGCCAGAGAATTGCGTTCTCGATGCCAATCATCTTTCTTAAGCGCGCCAGCGACTTCTTGAAGTTTTCCTGCGCTTGATCACCGTCGGCTTCGGGCCACAGGGCGTCGGTCAAGCGGGCGACCGGCACGGCCTCTCCCCCGAACGCCACGATAGCGGCAAGCAACTCCAACAGCCGATGGGGCACTTTTCTCTGCCTGTCGAGGGGGCGCCCGCATACCATCACGTCACACGGGCCCAGCATGGAGATCTTGAGCGGCCACGGCCAATTCGAGGGCCGCAACTCCGGTGCAAGCGGAAGCCACAGTCGTTGGATAAGCCCCTGGACGAACGACACCTCGATGCCTTCTTCCAGTGCCATGCCGCAGAGGCGCGCAATGACCGGGGCTTCCCACCCCACGTAGCCGCCTAATCCGCAGGTGCGACCGATGACCAAGGCAGCCCGAAGCGCCTGCAGACACTGCCGGCGATCGCCTGACTCGAGAGCACATTGCGCCGTCAACCACAAGCAGCCATACCGGAGGAACTGACTGTTCATGGCTTCGCCGATCACCTCGGCACGCACCCGGTAGGCCTCCGCTTCCTGTCGCTGGCCAAAGGACTGACAGATCGACGCCATCAGCAGACAGCACAATGCTTCGGGAAACGGACCGGCTTCCTGTTCTGCGAGGGATAGTGCCTTCGCGCCTGACTCCATCACTGTGGCACAATCGCCGTCCAACAGCGTGGACCATGCCGAGAGGTAGCAGAGTTGGCAGCGGTAGAGCCCTCCCACTCGCTCCCACATCGGCCGAATCTCTGCGAGCCACCGCTGCGCTGAGTTGAGATCACCGGCAAACAAACTGTTGTGAATATCTTGTGCAACCAACCACCCATCCCAGAGATGGATGCCTTCCCGCTCCGCAAGTGCGAGGCCTTCTCGCACCGCACGTCGACAGTCATCAGCGCGAGCTTCGATCGAGGCCAACAGTGCTTCCGACAGACAATACAGAATCTTCAACGATGGAGCCGCACCCGGAGTCGAAGCTCTCTCCAAGAGTCGTACCTGGCCATTGCGCGCCTCCGCCAAATTGCCCATCCACACCAGATACGACTCCGTCAAAAAGATGGCGTGGCCGGCACCCGATCCCGTAAGCCGATCGGTAAGGGCAATGGCCTTGTCCAGCCACTTTTTCGTCTCGGGGTTGCCCGGCTGCCGCCACACGAGTGCGCTCGCCATAGCCTCAGCGACCTGGGCCTCGATCTCAGCGCTAGGATACGGAGTGCCTTCGGAATGAAGCGCACGAAACCTCACGATCCACGCATCCAATCGTGGCAGCCCTCTCCACTGAAAAAGGATACAGCGCACAACATTCGCCCACGTCAGCAGGGCCCCCGCCTGATCGTTTTGCGCAACAAATTGCGCGAACACCTGTTCGAACATGATGTGCGCATCATGAGGATTCTTAAACAATCGCGAACAGGCATGCCAGAAACGTAACCAGGGGGTGCCCGCAAGTACGTGTTGGGGAATCGCGGCTATCCAGTCATCGACTGTTGCGAGTCGGCCCTGTCCCAGCACAGCGGGGGCCAAGGCGATGATCTGGTCGGCCATGGCGGTCCAGTCCTCTGCCTGCCGCAACTGCGCGATACTCTCTTCATAGTGACCGATTTCCGCCAATCGGGTCGCGGCCTGCCGTCGAAGGGCCCGAACCTCGTCCACTGAATATCTTGTCGCGAGCTGCTCGAGCAGGAAGGCTCGAAACAGCGGGTGGTACCGATACCACGGCTCTGGCTCGTCCCGCCTTTCGATGAAGTGGCGAGCCAGGTAGAGAGACCGGAGCACCTCTCCCGCCTTCGGCGAATTGGTCAATCCCACTGCCAGCGTGACACTGACATCGGGCAGGATGGAGGTTTTGAGCAAGACCTCCTGAACCTCTCGGACCAGGCCCTCAAACGCATGCGTTGCCAGGAACTGGAAGATACTTTCAGGCGATTCCTGGGTGGATGCAGATTCGATCGTCTCCTGATGTTTGATGTGATCCAGCAGGAGCGTCACCCCGGCGGCCCATCCCCCGGCCTTCCTATGGAGTTCATCAATACGACTTCGCGCCACACGCTCTTTTCGAGATGTGAGATGAAGCCGCGCCACTCCAACGGTTTCAAGCCTAGAGAATCGCAGGGGATCCGGACCGATCGTGTCCATCAGTTGCTCAGCCATCAGACGAGCCATTGGAGCGCAGGGGCCCTGCCTGCTCATAACCACGACCGAGACGCCGTCGGGAAGTTCATACACCCCGCAGGCCAACAGCTGATGGAGCGCCGCATCGGCCGGAACTTCATGGTAGTTATCCAGCACAATTCTGCAACGCCGTGGCAGACGCGCGCCAAGCTCCTGAAAATAGCGCCGGGCAAACGTCTGAAGGCCCAACACATACTCCGGAGTGAGCGTCGGCAAGGGTCGTTTGAATCGAGGAGCAAGACTCTTTGCAGCGAGACTGAGGAAATGAAAGAACGACGAAGGATCGGCATCACTTTCATCCAGCCGATACCACAAGACCGGGACGCGCTTCGATTTCAGATAACTGGCAACGAGGGTGGTCTTCCCGGCGCCGGCCGGAGCCGTGATCCAAATCAGTCGACGCGCGTTCGATTTATCGAGCAGGCGGAACAGCCGCGTCCGTTGAAGCACGATCGGAAGAGTGGGCGGGACCAGCTTGGCATACGGAACAGAACGGACACGCGATGGCTTGGAGCGGGTCACCATACAGCATCCCCCTATCTCGCCAGCAGAAATCGATGGGGATTATCTCTGTTCGCTTCCAGGCACCGCAAGAGAAATATTGACGATACGTAGTTGCTCGTGCTAGGGACCACTCCAACCCATTCGGCCCAAACATGGACATGAACCTACGGATTCGTGCACACCGACTCTCCTTGCCCGCAGGGTGCCTTATTGGAGCACTGGCGACTGGGTGCGTGGCGCTGTTCTCCGGCGATCCGGCTTGTGCCGACGGCTTTCGTAACCCGTTTCATGACGCGGCGGCCATGGGACAAGGCAACGCCTTTGCTGCCGAAGCCGACAACGCCTCCGCAGTCTTTTACAACCCTGCCGGCATGGCCCAGTTGCGCGGGGTTCAGATTGCCGGCGGCGCGCAATTCGTCGGCGTCAATACACGATTTACCAGTCCAACCGGCGCATCCGTCCACAATGAGCACCCCTTTCCGATCGGCCTGCCACCGCCGGGGCAGATCTTTCTGACGGCAAAGGTGAAGGACCTGGGAGTGTCCGCCCTGGGAGAGCTGAGTGCAGGCCTGGGGGTACAGAATCTCTATGGGTTCGCTTCCAAGTTCCCTGTGAATGGCCCGTTTCCCACAGCGGTAACCTTTGCACAACTTCCCTTGCTGGCGATCAAACCGACGTTGGCTTATCAACTGACCGAATCGCTCTCCATTGGACTGGGCGCAGATATTCTCACCTTTGCCAACTTCCTGGGCGAAGGACAAGCCGAACGTCAATTTCAGGCCGCGCCCGGGTCCGGCTTTCCCGCGGGAACCGGGATGGAACTGAACGGGAAAGGCACGACGGCCGGACTGAACGCGAGTGTACTCTATACTCCCTGGCGCACGGCCGAAGGACAACCTCGCCTCTCCTTCGCCGGTATTTGGCGTAGCCAAGCGGTCTTACCTTTGAACGGAGAGCTTCGCGCCAATGGGGTGTCGGCCGCACTAGCGTCAACAGCCATACGGCTGCCCGAAGTGTGGACGGGCGGCCTGGCCTTTTGGCCAATACGGAATGCGGAACGTGCGTGGAAGCTGGAAGTTGATGTGGACTATGTCCGTTGGCAATCGATACGCAGTGCAGACGTGCGGCTCTCGAATGGGGCAACCTTACCAAGCCCGCAGCAATGGAAAAACACGGTAACGGTCAACATCGGCACAGAATATACATGGTTCGGCCTGACAGATACGCAGGCCTGGAACGTCGCCCTTCGCACGGGATACATCCGCTCACACACGCCTGTGTCAGATCTCAACTTTGACCCTGCCTATGCCGACAGTGACGCGCATGTGGTCTCAGCCGGCGTGGGATTCTCCTGTCACACAGGCGGGAAATTCTTCGGCCTGATTTCCTGTGCCGATGCGGAAAAAAGTTTCTTTGCGAAACATTCGATGGGCATGGACCTGGCTTACCAAGCTTTCTTATTCGATCCTCGCACCGTCACGGGCAACCCGAATCCCACCGTGAATGGAACGTACCGTACCACCAATCACGCAGGCGCAGTCACATTTCGGGTCGGCTTTTAGACACACCTGCAGCATATGCTGGAGTGCCCCCTGCCTTCATCGGAAACGACCGAGCTAGCCTCCTGCCAACACAGCAGCTACAATGCCTCCATGACACAGACGCTCCCCATCCCCTTCTATATGCTCTGCGGATCACTCGGTGCCGGGAAGACCACCCTGCTCATGCGCCTCCTCGAACATTGGAACAGCCAAGGGCACAAGGTCGGCGTGCTCATGAACGAGGCGGGCGAGGTCAGTATCGACGGCCCGCGAGCAGGCACGATCGCGGAGCAGGTCCTAAACCTCGCCGGCGGCTGCATCTGTTGCGACACCAAAGATGACCTGGCTTGGAGTATTGCGCAGCTGGTGCAGGATTACGAATCGACCGTGATCGTGCTGGAATGCTCGGGCATGGCCGACCCCGCAGAAGTGGTCGATGCCGTGACGGACGTCTATGTCTCTCGGATGACAAGGCTCGAACGGATTTTTGCCATGCTGCACCCCGTGCCGCTCCCGGAAACCGGCATGGCGGAACTCGTCACACGCAATGCCATCCGGTATGCGGATGATGTGATCCTCAACAAACGCGACCTCTACATCCCCGGTCATTGGGAACAGTTCCGCGAAAGCATCACCCGCTTGAATCCGTACAGCCGACTGTGGGAAACGAATCACGCCAGGCTCGACGTGGCAGCGTTGCTTGCTGCGCCGCCAACTCACCCGCGCCCCACCAATGTGCAGTTCGGCAAACCACCGGCGCCAGGAAACAGACAGGACGCCCGCGCCCTCCACCATCCGATGGTGACGACCGTGCGCCTGCCGAAGCCAGTCGTCCGCACAAAGTTTATGGAATGGACGAAGTCCTTACCGGAGGGACTGGAACGTGCGAAAGGATTTTTTCGTTTCGAAAGGGAGCCGGAGCTGCAGGAGTTTCAATTCTTCCCTCCCCGCACCAGCACCGTGGCTCCGGTCATGCTGCTCGATGAACCGGATCATGTCTTGGTGCTGATCGGACGCGACTACGATCAGGAACGCTGCCGAGCCTCCCTCCTCGCCTGCTTGGCAGAATAGCGACGTCAGGAGATTGAACCGATCTCGGATTGTGAGGCAGGGGCCGCCTCGGCAACCGGTCGGAAGCGAGACCAACGGCGCAGGAACCAGGCCACGCCCGCCCCGATCAATCCACCCACGACCCAGCCCCCGATCACATCCGTCAGATAATGCGCCCCGATGTAGACACGCGAGAGACCGATCGCGACTACCAAGGGCCAGCCGATCCAGCCTGATTTCGGATAGAGCACCTGAAAAAACGCCGCCGCCGAGGCCGTGTTGGCGGCATGGTTAGATGGAAACGAAAACGCGCCGCCGCAACCGAGCAACTGATGCACATCGGCAAGCGTCACGCAGGGGCGCGGGCGCTGGACCAAGCCCTTTAACTGAGTCCCCAGCGCATCCGTCGAACCGACGACCACCGCCAGCATTGCCCCGCCGAGCACACATTCACGCCAATTCACCCAGGCCCAATAGGCTGCAGCCAGCAATATGGGATAGAGCAGGTTGCCCGGCTTGGCCAGTTCGACTCCGATCCAATCCAGCAGGCTCGACTGCCCGGCCACGCCGTTGATCGTGCGAAAGAGAATCTCGTCTACACCCATGGCGCGACGATAAAGGGTCACGAGGGATCAGTCAAATGATTCAGTGCACGAGCATCACGCGACAGTCTGTGTCGGGACGCTCCATTACCACTCCCCGGGGTGTTCCCCAGGTTCGACGTGTCGCCCGAATCTGTACCATACAGTTTCAAACCGGTGCGGCCAATGACACATCCGATTCTGACGACGATTCACTCGCCCATCGGCGCCTGATGCCGTCGCCCAAAGGAGGAGCACATGGCACGCTACAGTAAGGGCTCACAGAAGATGGTCAAGAACACCCTGCACAAACTCAAGAAGGGCACGCTGAAAAGCGGGCGCAGCGGGAAAAAGGTGACCAAACGAACGCAGGCCATTGCGATCGGTCTGTCTGAAGCCCGCGCAAAGGACATGAAGGTGCCAAAGAAGCGGCGGGCTGCCTAGCACGCGCAAATGGCTTGCGAGCCTAACGGGATCGTGGCCTCACTCCCAGACGACATTGGTGATGCCCTGAATTGAAGGGATCAGCTCGGCCGGATGGTGTCTCACCCGTTCGATCTCAGGCGCAGGGTCGACACGCTAAAAGACCTGAGCCTTACACATGACCCCGAGCAAGGCCTCAGTTCCCGTCCAACGCGCGATCCAGATCAAAGGCGGCGCTGATGAGCGCCAGATGGGTGAAGGCCTGGGGGAAATTACCCAAGGCCTCTCCGCTGTCCCCGGTTTCCTCCGCGTACAGGCCTAGGTGGTTCGCATAGCCGAGCATCCGCTCGAACAGCAGTTGTGCCTCATCCAACTTTCGGCGATCCGTTCGCCCGGCCCGCGTGAGGGCCTCCACCAACCAAAAACTGCACATGTTGAACGTGCCTTCCGTCCCCGTGAGTCCATCCATACCCGTCGCCGCGTCGTAGCGGTGGACGAGGCCGTCGGAGACAAGTCCCCCATTGAGCGGCGGACGATTGATCGCCTCCAATGTGCTGAGCATCCGCGGATCAGTCGGCGAAATAAAGCGTACCAGCGGCATGATCAGGTTGGACGCATCCAGCGAATCGCTGCCGTACGACTGCACGAAGGAGCCGCGTGACTCGTCCCACCCCTTCGTCATAATCTCCTCATACAGGCGGTCTCGCATGGTCAACCATTTGAGGTGGTCGGCCGGCAGTGACCGTTTGCGCGAGAGGCGCAAGCCTCGGTCCAACGCCACCCAACACATGAGTTTGGAATAGACGAAGTGACGGCGGCCGCCACGCACTTCCCAAATGCCCTCGTCCTCGCGCGTCCAGTTCTGGCATAGCCAATCAAGCGAACTCCGGACATGGGACCATCCCAGGTAGGAAATGGGGGCGACGTATTTGTCGCACAGGTAGATGGAATCCAGCAGTTCGCCGTAAATATCCAGTTGCAGATGCTGATACGCCCCGTTGCCGATCCTGACCGGCTTCGATCCTTTGTACCCGTCCAGATGGTCGAGGACCAGTTCGGTCAAATCAGTTCGGCCATCGATGCCATAGACGATTTGTAACGGACCTGGCGCTTCGCTCTCGTTGCGGACACGCGCGTTCAACCAGTGCATGAAGGCTGTAGCTTCACGGGTAAAGCCGATGCGGAGCAATCCGTAGACGGTAAAGGCAGAGTCTCTGATCCAGGTGTAGCGATAGTCCCAATTGCGGCCCCCGCCGATCTGTTCCGGGAGACTACAGGTCGGAGCGGCAACGATCGCGCCGGTGGGTTCGAAGGTCAGGAGCTTCAAGGCCAGAGCGGATCGGGATACCATTTCGCGCCAGCGTCCGGTGTAACGGCTGTGTGA
This sequence comes from Nitrospira sp., assembly GCA_016788885.1. NCBI lineage: Bacteria > Pseudomonadati > Nitrospirota > Nitrospiria > Nitrospirales > Nitrospiraceae > Nitrospira > Nitrospira sp. Next base: position 29,205 of record JAEURX010000022.1, read on the forward strand.
CAACCATTCGTGCCAGAACTGCACCGTAGTTTCGAACATGTTGCCGGCGTGGGTGCCCGACAGTGCAGCCCCACACTGGTTCCCTTGGTCGATTTCCCGCAAGACACAGGCCACATGTTCTCCCCGCTGCAACGTAAACTCGGCACAGACTCCCCGCTCGTCTTGTTTGAGCGGCAGGGTCGTCGCCAATCCAAGCGTCAGCGCCGCCGTCGAAAACACCGCCCCGTTCGAGTTGAGGTGCGTATCGTGGGGGGTCCGTGCGTAATCGAAGGCGGGATGACAGCTGAGACAAAACGTCATCTGCCCTCGCACCACTTTGATCCGCCGGATCAGCTGATGGTACAGGTCTGGACCTGTAACACCGACCGGCATGAAGTCTTCAATTTCGCCGACGCCTTCGCTGGACAGAAAGCGTGTGATCAGCACGTTGGTCTCGGGCCAGTAAAATTGTTTGGTGGTGAACCGCGCCGTTTTCGGAACGATGCTGAATCGCCCGCCCTTGGCGTCATCGAGAATAGCCGCGAAGATGCTGGGGGAATCGAAGTGCGGAAAACACAACCAATCGATGCTGCCGTCTCGCCCCACCAGGGCTGCGGTGCGCATGTTGCCGATGATGCCGTAGTTCTCAATAGGCTGATAGGCCATGGGACATTCCTCGTATCATCCGTTCTGCGTTGCCGTTCGACAATATCAAAATTGCGGTGATCTCGGCCAGAACCGCCGATCATGAAATACCGTGTTGTCGGATTGCACAAGTCCAGGCTAGTGTGACGTCTCCCCGGAAAACGACGGCACTCTAACACGAGAGTAGAATGGTGGCTTCGACAGTCCTCGACGAAAGGAGTGGATCGATGAAGCGGTCACGATTCTCCGAAGAGCAGATGGTCTATGCCATCCGGCAAGCCGAGAGTGGGACCCCAGTTGGGGATGTCTGTCGGCAACTCGGCATCGCCGAGCAAACCTTCTACGCCTGGAAAAAGACGTACGCGCACCTCGGCGTGAGCGAACTGCGTCGGCTGCGGCAGGTGGAAGAAGAGAACGGCCGGCTCAAACGGCTCGTGGCCGATCTCTCCCTCGACAAGCACATGCTGTCGGAGGCCTTGCGAAAAAAAGTCTAAGGCCCGCCCGCCGCCGAGAATTGACTTAGTGGTTTCACCAGACGTTCTCGGTGAGGTGTACGCGGGCCTGTCGGTTGGCGCAGTCTGGTCGAGCTTCCTGGTATCGACACAGTCGCGCCAAGGATCAATCGGCTCTCCGGCTCCGCATTCGGGATCTGGCGCATGCTCGGCCTCGATTTGGCTACCTGCGCATCTGGGTGTGACTGCGCCGCGAAGGCTGGCCGGTGAATCGCAAACGTATCCGTCGACTCTACCGACTCGATGGATTGCAGCTGCGCATGCGGGTGCGAAGACGGAAGCATATGGCATTGCATCGCGGACCCGCCCCGATCCCTGTCGGGCCGACCGAACGCTGAAGCATGGATTTCGTCCATGATACCATGGCCGATGGGCGTCCATTCCGCGTGTTGACGGTCGTCGATAACTGGAGTCGTCAGAGCCCGATACTAGAGGCAGGAGTTCGCATGTCAGGAGCGATCGTTGGAGAAACGCTGGACCGTGTGCTGCGCGGTGAACGAGGACCGCGCTCCATCACGGTCGATCATGGGACGGAGTTCCAATCGCGGGCATTGAAGGATTGGGCCTATCGGCGCGGCGTCCAACTGGACTTCATTCAACCGGGGAAACCCGTCGAAAATGCCTTCATTGAATCATTTAACGGACGGCTGCGGGATTAGTGTTTGAATGCTCATCAGTTCGCCTCGCTGGCCGAGGCCCAGGCGATCATCGAACCTGGCGAGTGGACTATAATACCCGTCGTCCCCACAGCTCGCTTGGACACCTGCCCCCAAGTGAGTTTGTCGCACAACGTCAGGCTATACCGATCGCCGAAGAAGCCCTCTGCTCTGGTTAAGAATTGCCTTGGAATGGGAGCAACGTCACAGTCGTCTACTCTGGTGAAGAACCGTCTCAGAACGGGGGCAACGTCAGGTCAGCGTGCCGATCGCCCCATCGCGGGTATCCTGATTATAGAAGAGTAATGTCGCACCATCAGCGACAATATGTGTCCAGTGGTCGAAACTACCTGACTTATAGGATGTGTTGGTCTTAAAGCCTGTCGGCGTCAGCGTCCCAATTGCGCTGGCGCCGTGATCTCGGTTGTAGAAGAGTATTGTTGACCCGTGAATCACGACGTGCGTCCATGTCCCAAAACTACCTGGTTGAAATGAGGTATTGGTGGTGAGTCCCGTTGGAGTTACTGTTGCAATCGCAGCGCTACCGTCAAGGCGATTGTAAAACAGCATTGTCGTACCGTCTGCGACGATATGAGTCCATTCCCCCAAACTTCCGTTTGGCAGAGATCCGGTGGTAGTGAACGTTGCCGTGTCAAATGAACCGATCGCGGCAGCGCCCGTCATTTGATTGTAGAAGAAACAACCTGCGCCGGTATTGAGAACGTGCGTCCAAGTCCCAAAACTTCCCTACCCAAATTCCTTGGTGGTTGTGAGGCTGCTCGGCGTAAGTTTGCCGATAGCGGCAGCCCCATTGGTGCGATCGTAAAACAGCAGCATATTGGTTAGCCCTCCTTCCCCTCTCCTCTCGCGTTAGGAATGATTTGCTTTGAGGTTGATCGAAGTACTCCGCCATGTGTCACCGTCTTTCACTCGGAGCAGAGCCTGAGTCACGGACTTTGGTACGATAAACACGATTTCAGTGTCGGCATAAGTATGCGCAGGAATAGATTTGTTTGCCCCTCTTGCCGGTTCGTGAGGAAGATCATCAAAAACTAGGCGAAAATAATTCTGACCATAGTATGTAAATCCGCTTTTGTCGGTAGTCACCCTCAGTGAAATCCGCAGAAGGAAGGATTCCAGATTGTAAGGCTCTAATGAAAGCGCCCGAAAATCATAGTTAGCCGAACCTTTATCGACGCCAATAATACGTGCTGGTCTGGCTAACGACCTAGGGATACTCGATGACCGCACATCAGACCGTGAGACTCCATACTTGAGGTCGATGGGGATAGTCGTTTGTTCGTTATCGTAGGTAATGCGAAAGCCTACTCGGCGAGCCGTCTTGGGAACAACAAAACTTACCTCCCCAGACTGTTCGCTGTCACTCGCTATCCTCTCAGCAACGGACGAGGTTTTCGTCGGGGCATGACGACTATCATCAATCTGAAGTCGAAAGTGACTTTCATAATAAATGTTTACGTCCGAACCGCTGTTTCTTGTCAAGATGGAAGTGCTGAGAAGCCAGTTCCCATTGAACTGGTCTTCCAATCGGATTGAGGTGAGGCGAAATACCAAATCGCCTGCCATAAACTTCACTTCAGCACCAGCAGGCAGCGAGCGAACCTTTCCGTCTTCTATCCGAACGGATGCAGCAATCTTCTCGGATTCCGGTTTGTCGGCGATGGGAATCGGTTGCGCGGGTGGAGATTCTCCGGTGGTCGCTGCCGAAATCTGGGAAGCAGGCTCCGTTGGGTTAAGTTGAGCAACCGGCTCAGGAGATGGAAGCGAGGGGGTGTTCCTTTCCGTAACGATTCCACTGCCATTCGTCTGTGCGATGCCGGTTCCTTGAGTACTCCAACGCGCAACGGGAGAGATCAATGCAACCGCCAGCCCAATGCCAACGATGCCTAATGCTACCAACGCTCCTCGATGTGCCAGGAGAGTTTGCTTGACATTGCGTTTGGGCTTGCCTCCTCCGAGCACTTTTTCAAGTACCAGCTCGAGCTGACTGGAATCATACTCCCAACGTTTATCAGTGAGCTCGTGGGTTTGGTACTGGAATAATTTTTTCAGTTCGTCCGGTAGAGTGTCTACCTTGGGAAGATCGGCGCCTCCTACGAGAACGGGAATCACAGGAATGCTCCGGTTGAGAGCGGCCGTCAATTCCGTTCGGACCCAATCATTGGGGTCTTCCAGACGTCGCTGTCCTTCAGGACTTGTAGCGATAGGCCAATTCGGGCCGATCATGGCCAGCAGGACATCGCATGATCCGACAGCCGAACGCAGGGCTTTCGCAAAATCGGTGCCTGGTTGGATTGTATCGATATCCATAAAGATCGAGGCAGTTCCAAACTTTTGCTTGAGTCGCTCCGATAGGCGGCCCGTCCAGCCCGCGCTGTCTTCACGACGGTAACTGATAAAGATGCCGGCCATATAGAACCTCCGCTAGATTCGGGTGAACCTAGCGGACTAAAGGCAAGACCTATTCCTTAATAAAGAGCAGGCGCGGGGAACTCTGCTTCCAAATAAGGTCGTGCCAAATCAGTATTTGTTGCGTCGATTTAAAGAATAACGTACGTGGTGTTTCATCACTGGACAGCGTGTCAGTACGTATGCTGTATCCGATCCGATTCATTGAATCGGATCGGATACAGCAGCTCCTTTCACTCATTACCTAATGTTTGCGACGATTCACCGAGGAGGGCGAGGTCTTTTCAACACACCAACACCGCTATGATATTTTCACAATGCCAGATATGCGTTCCGCTTGATGTCCAGGCAAGTTCATCTGTCATCACCCCCTATCCCGCATGTCAGCATCTCCGTTCGACACATCACTTCCGCCACAGGTTCCACTCAAGGACTCGAAGATGTTTCTATGCCGCCTCACTCACGTCATCTCGCACTTCCAAGAGCTCACCGAGCCGTTCTGAAGATCAAGGAACCGCCGATAGATGGAGCGAGACGCGGCTATCCGAGACTTGTATGACGTCGTCGTAGCGGAGCCTCTTCCTAAGTCGATGCAGAGTTGCCAGAAATGCCTGGCTCTCTGCTTCTCCATCCACCTGAGGCCCATAAGATCTCTTCGATGGCATCTTGATGTGCGCCATCGCTCCGGCTGCACAGACATACTGTAATAGTTCGATGAGGACATATGCGATCATTTCTCTAACTAGGGCTCCTCCTAGGGTCGGCCCTGGCGCTTAATGTGGTACTCCACTTCTGTACATCGAAGGGCGAACCCAGGAGGCCTCATATGATGAAATCCAATTTATTACTACTCAGTGGTCTGTTCGCCACCCTCACCGGCTGCATGACGAATGCGACCGTCGAGTTGACGAAGGCGCCGTTCGACGCCACGACCGACCTCACCAACGGCACCTCCGGCGCGACCAGGGAGTTTCTCGACCCCACGACGGACTTCACGTCGAGTACCACACCGGGCGCATTGTCGGAGAGCGGGCTCCTCCGAGCCAAACGAAAGGCCACCTTCTTCGCGACACAAACACAGGAGAACCTGCGTACAGATATCGCCCGGGGCCGGGGCGAATATCTGTCATCACTCGCTGTCCTCACGGGAGTGCCCGCACACCAGTGGACGGACTTCCAGGCGACGATGACCGGCTCGTATCCCGCACTCTTCGACCAGGCGCTGTCACCGTCGCAATCGACGGAGCGGCTCATTGAGTTGGCGTGGGCGAGCGGCTACGGCCGGCAACGATCAGCGGACTGAGCCCATTCGATGTCGAGCCCTCAACTGGACGCGCGAACGGCGTCGGTTGAGGGGGCAGTCGCACATCATTGTGGAACTGCCTTAATCTGACACGCACCGCGCTACGCCCGCATGAATACACGTATTCTCACGCGTCTCGACGGTTGACAGGGTCGCCTGAGCGGCGTAGGTTTCGTTCACCTGACGGAACCTATGGCCAACATCAGCATCCACGGACGCCTCATCGATGAGCGGGGAGCCGGCATCGCCGGCTTGACCGTTCGTGCGCTCGACTTCGATCCTTTTTTTAGCGAAGACGATGTGCTGGGGGTCGGCAAGACAGAAGGCGACGGCACCTTTCTCATTGCCTACTCGCCGGACGCCTACCGTACCTGGAAGGTTGATCGAAATCCCGACCTCGTCGCGCAGATATTCGGCCCGCCCAACTCCGACCCGAAACGCTTCGGCACGCGCCTCCTGCACGAAACCCCGGAAGCGGAAGATGTCACCGACTCGAACCACGAAGTCGGCACCATCACCATCCACCGCAACAACCTCGACGGCTGGCTCGTCACCCACACGACGTTACACCCCGCCTCCGGAGACCCAGTCGCGCTCTTTCACCATAACCGCGTCACACCGCTGATCGACGGGGCCACGATGTTTCCCGCAGTGACCGACGCCGCCGCCTCGGCCACCGAATCCATCAACCTCATGACGCTCTTCTTCGACGTCAACAACGGCTTCCTCACCAAATTCAAACCCAGCTTCGACCCGTTGAATCCCCCGTCCAACGGTTGCAAACAGGCGGCCGAGACCACGTTGGAGGACATCCTGAAACACAAAGGCGGCAAGCCGGTCAACATTCTCGTCACGAACCTGCCGCTCTCGGCAGAAGATACCGTGACCGAAGTGGCGGAGTTCTTCGCACAGACCGCGGGGGTGCACACCAACGCCTACAACAAGGGATTCGCGCTGCTGCATGCCAAGGCCATCGTGGTGGACGGGCGCCGCGCCATCCTCATGGGGTCGCCGTTGAAACAGTATTACTTCAGCGACACCAGCCATGCCATCCGTGACGCGCGCCACAAGGGCTCGCTCATGCACGACGTGAATCTCGACATCAGCGGGCCGGCGGTCTCCCATATCGAGAAAACGTTCGCAAGCATCTGGAATGCCACCGGCAAGCCCATGCTCATTCCTCCGCCGAAAACCTTTCCCGACCTGCCGGTCACGCCCGACGGCGACGTGACCTCGGTGCAAGTCCTGCGCACGCTGCCGGGCGGCTCGATCAAACGCATCAACCCCAGCGATGAAGACCTGCCCTACGGTGAAACCGGCATCCTCGAAGCCTATGAGCGTGCCATCGCCAACGCTCAGCGCTACATCTACATCGAGAACCAATACTTCACCTCTCACGAAATCATCGATGCGCTCATCTCGCGGATGAAGGACACCACCAGGCCGCGCTTGGAAATTATCCTGGTCTTGAACCTGCTTCCCGACCTGCCCGGCTATCCGGATCGCCAGATCGACAACGTCAACCAACTCCGCAGCGCCGCCGACAGTGGCGGACATCATCTGGGCGTCTACACCCTCTGGAGTCGATCGGAACAAGCGGGCAGCGGCGCAGGCAGTCAGCGGCGCTACGACGTGATGCCGGTGTACGTGCACAGCAAAACCGCCATCATCGACGACGTGTGGGCCACGTCCGGCAGCGCGAACCTCGACGGCACCTCGATGAACTACCACGAGATCGGCCTCATCATCACCGGCTCCCTCCTCGACCGCGCGATCGAAAAAGCCAACCTCACCAATGATCCGGGGAAATTTCTCTGGGAACTGTTTTGGTATATCTTTTTCTTCGTCTTCAAACAGATCCTGTTCGACCTCAAGACGTTGCTCGTCTTGCTCTTCGTCGCCTACAAACTGATCTTCGACTTCAAGGAGACACTGGAGACCATCCGCGAAACGTTGGGCGACGTGGCCGACATTCCCCAACTTATCGCCGACGTCTTTACACGCACGGCCCGGCACGCCCTCCCCGGCCGGTCACGTCAGCCGTCGCGGAGTGTGGAACTCAACCTGGTGATGTACAGCGGCATCGCCGGCTTGCCGGAGAACGGCGTGGTCAAGGCCCTGCGTCATCAGTTGTGGCAGGAACACTTAGGACTCAGCTCGCTGCCGGATCACCTCAAGACCTTGCCGGCCGATCCCGCCGCCACAACCTGGGTCGCCGACTGGGACGCCGCTGCCGCGCGACATGTGGAAGCCATTCAGAACAACCAGGCTCCGCCCGCCGACCAGACTCCACACCTGTTGCCCTGGAAGCCGGAGACCGACCCGAAGGACTATCTGACGGCACTCAAGATTCGCACGTCCACCCTGCGTAACAAGGCGCAGAAGTTCGATTTCAACACCTGCAAGGTCGACGACAAGAAGGATCTGCTCCCATGGCCGATCATCTAGTCCAGAACGCCACCGCCGGGATCGGGCGGCTGCTGTCGCACCTCGACCTCATCCAGGGCGATGTGGAGGAAGCGCGCGCATTTCTGAAACTGTTGGGGTGGGACCTGCCGCCCGGCCTGGATGACATCGGTCTAGCCGCACTCAATCTCAGCGATTTCCTCACCAAGCTCGACGCAGTCCTCGGCGCATCCGATACCGAATGGAACGACGACCTGGCCATGGCGGGCCGCATTGCTGACCTCGCGCTCGCGATCGAAGCCCTCACGCAGCAGATTCACCAGTTGGCGCAGACCCTGCCCGCCAGGCTGGCATATTTCGGCGACTATGTGGAGCGCACGCAGATCCACAAGGAACTGCCGAGACGCCTCTTCGATTTTCTCGCCGCGAATTTCTTGTCGCAGGCCTCGCCGCTGACCTATGCCTCCCTGCACCTACTGAACATCATCGACTACCCCTATTACGCCGCTGATCCGACGAGGTTCCAAGTCGAACACGTCCGCGCCACGATCAACTATTACCTCTTCAAGGTGGCGGTCACACAGCCCGACCAACTCTTTACCGAGGCCTACGGCTGGCACACACCCGACTTCCAGTCGATGACCTTTCTCACCAGGTTGAGCCAGTTGCTGCAAACGCTGGGGTTACGAAACCGTATCCAACCCATGAGTCCGCAGGCGCAAGAGGCCTGGTTGGGGCGAGTCGAATCGAGTTCCAACCCGCCGCCGCAACTCATCACCTTCCTGCACGAGGAACGTGGAGCCGCGTTCGGAGTGCGGTTAGGCCTCTCGCTTTTCGGCGCCGCCCCCACGTCGGCGGGCGCGAGTGATGCCGGACTCGGCCTCGCCCCCATCATTCAAGGCCGCGCGGAAGGCACGATCCCCTTTCCGCGTTTGGAAGACACCCGCATCGAATGGTCCGGCGACGTGGCGGTGCTGAAACGGCTGGCAGTGATCCTCAGGCCAGGGCAGGACCTCACCGTGCGCAAGGGAGCCGGGCTCGCCGATGCCCTCAACGGACGCCTCACGCTGGGCCTGCGGCACGGCCAACCGGCCGGCGAGTTCAAACCATTGATTCGATTACCCGGCGGCTCAGCCCTACGGTATCAGCAGTTTTCCGTCGCAGGTGGACTCGATGCCTCCTCGGCCACCCGGATGGAGACGTTCGTCGAGCTTGCGCTGCTGGGACTCCGCTTCGACCTCTCGCTCGCAGAGGCAGACCACTTTATCCAAGGCACGGTTGGGCGTGAGTCTGTCCAGGCCCCGTTCGACCTTACCATGCGCTGGAGCAGCAGAGAGGGACTGTCGTTCTCCGGTAGCGGCGGACTCCACGTGTCGTTGCCGTTGCAGCAGGCCATCGGCCCCGTGAAGCTGGATGCGGCCCACATCGGTATCGACGTGGGCGAAGCGGGCATCGATACGGAAACCAGTGTCAACGCCCGCTTGGTGCTCGGCCCCGTCACCGCAACCGTCGAACGGATCGGTGTCACCGTCGCCCTCTCCTTCCAGGAAGGCAACCTTGGCCCCTTCGGCCTGACGCCGCGCTTCAAGCCCCCGACCGGCCTCGGTCTGGTGGTGACGACACCGGGGGTCACCGGGGGCGGCTTCCTGGGCTTTGATCCCCAGCGGGCCGAATACAGCGGGATGTTGCAGTTGGAGCTGGCCGAGACCCTCGCCCTCAAGGCCCTGGGCCTG